>CAXSDW010000133.1:0-7834 GCA_964236235.1 uncultured Chitinophagaceae bacterium | reverse complement strand
AAACAATTACAGAAAATGATACGAATATGTACGATGAGATATGAACAATACCTTTACCACATAAACGCAGCAAAACACGGTAACTAAATAAAGATGAGAAGAATTGAAAGTACTAAAAGCAATCAAGGCAAAAGGCAGTTATGCGGTGCTGAACAAATGCCCGCAGGTGTAAAGATTATATCCGCAGGTAGGTTGCGCTAACCATAAAAAATATGTTCTGAAAAAATATAATTTTTAAGTAAACAATTGCTTTGCTGCTGTAATTTAGTGGCATATTAGTTGAGAACATAATTATCATTTTTCTAAAACTTTATAAAGTAAAACAACCAATGGAAGATATTAAAGAATTACAGGAGAAATCAACACTCGTACGCAAGTGGTGTCTTGTTTCCACTACCGAGGCAGGCTCGGGGCATCCCACTTCCTGTTTATCAGCAGCAGATATTACAACAGTGCTTTTTGACAGGTACCTTACTTATGATCTGGCCAATCCGCTTAATTTATTTAACGACAGGTTCGTGCTTTCAAAAGGACATGCTGCTCCTTTGCTTTATACATTATTTGGCGTTGCAGGCGCTTACCCATTTGAAGAACTTAAAACACTGAGAAAATTTGGTAGCCGGTTTGAAGGTCATCCAACGCCAAGGTATGTTTATGCAGAAGCCGCAACCGGGTCGCTTGGCCAGGGTTTATCAGTTGGTGCCGGGCTTGCGCTGCTTGCCAAAAGAGAAAATCTTCCTTATAAAACATATGTGCTTATGGGAGATGGGGAGTTAGCAGAAGGACAAGTGTGGGAAGCGGCAAACTTTGCTTCTTATCACAAGCTTGATAATCTTGTTGCCATTCTTGATATCAATCGCCTGGGGCAAAGCGGTGAAACAATGTTTGGTTATCAGCTTGAAAATTATGTAAACAGGTTCCAGGCATTTGGCTTTGAAGTAATTGTTATTGACGGACATAATTTTGAAGAGGCAGATAACGCTTTACACCAGGCATTTAATAACAAGAGCGGTAAGCCTTTTGCTATTGTAGCCAAAACAGTAAAGGGAAAAGGCATTTCATTTTTAGAAAATAAAGAAGGCTGGCATGGAAAACCTTTGAACAAAGAAGAGTTACAAAAAGCGCTGCAGGAACTGGGAGAAGTTGATGACAGCCTGAGATTTAATTTAAAGAAACCTGCCGAAACTAAATTACCGCAGCTTGATTTACCTGATATAACTATTGATATTCCTTTTGATAAAAATAAAGAATATGCAACCCGTGAAGTTTTTGGCGAAGCCGTTACGCAGGCAGGTATGCAGAATGATGACATTTATTCGCTTGACGGAGATGTGAAGAATTCAACTTTTACAGAAGACTTTTTAAAGGCTTTTCCTTTCCGGTTTGTGGAAGGATATATTGCAGAACAGAACATGGTAACTGTTGCCGCAGGCTTAGCACGACTTGGTAAGATACCTTTCGTTGCTACGTTTGCCGCATTTTTAACAAGAGCGGCAGACCAGATACGTATGGCCCGTGTTTCAGAAGCAAACATAAAATTTGTTGGCTCTCATGTAGGCGTTTCTATTGGTGAAGATGGTCCTTCGCAAATGGGGCTGGAAGATATTGCTTTGTTTGGGGCACTTCCTGATACGGTTATTTTTCAGCCGGCTGATGGGGTTTCTACAGCCCGGTTAGTTTCACTTATGATAAGCCACAAAGGCATTGTTTATATGCGTACGTTGCGGCCAAAAACTGCCATGTTATATAATGCTGATGAAAAGTTTGAGATTGGAGGATCAAAAATTTTAAGGCAATCTGAAGATGATATGCTTACAGTTGCTGCCACCGGCATTACTGTTTCAGAAGCGTTAAAGGCGGCGGAGCAATTAAAGAGTGAAGGCATAAATATTCGTGTGCTCGACTGCTACTCTATTAAACCTATTGATAAAGAAACGCTGATAAAATGCGGGCAACAAACAAAGAAGCAAATTCTTATTACGGTAGAAGATCACTTTGCCCACGGAGGTATGGGAGACTTTGCAGCAACGGCTGTTGCAGCGAATGGTATTCAGGTAGAAAAGTTGGCGGTTAATGAAATTTCTGAGTCAGGAACAAAAGATCAGTTGCTTAATAAAGCAGGAATTAATGCCGCAGCAATTATTAGTAAAGTAAAAGAATTAGTGAAATAACATCAGTTCGGTTTAAAGTCCTCTCCTTTGGAGAAGATTTAGAAAGTCCTCTCCTTTGGAGAGGATTTAGGTGAGGTTAAAACATACAATTATGGCAAACAACGAAATTGATAATTTAATTATTACAAGCCCGGCATTTGAGAACGAAGCAAATATCCCTGCGATATATACATGTGATGGTGAAAGCATTAATCCGCCATTAATGATTGCACAAATGCCGGAAGGAACTCAATCTCTTGCCATTATTTTGGAAGATCCGGATGCATCAAAGGGAACTTTTTACCATTGGGTTGTTTGGAATATTCCTCCTTCAGCTACGATTGCAGAAAATCAAATGCCGGGGATAAGCGGGAAGAATGGAGCCGGAAAAACAGGCTATGTAGGTCCTTGTCCGCCTTCCGGTTCTCACAGGTATTACTTTAATGTATTTGCTTTGGATCATTACCTGGAGTTAGAACCAGGCGCAGATAGCAAGGCATTAGAGCAAGCCATGGAACCTCACATCATTGCCAAAGGAAGTTTAATGGGACGTTATCAAAAGCAGTAGATAAAAGCTTAACAGCAAAGGTAATTTTCACTCGCCCCACATGGTGATTACAAGGTTTCTGCCGTGTGCATGGTTCCGGTGTTCACATAAATAAATTCCCTGCCAGGTACCTAATGCTAATTTGCCATTGGTAACAGGTATCATTACAGAACTGCCGAGCAGGGCGGCTTTCAGGTGTGCCGGCATATCATCAGCGCCCTCGGTGTCATGCAAATAAGCAGGATCATTTTCAGGAACAATTTTAGTAAAGTACATTTCAAAATCTTTTCTTACAGTTGGGTCAGCATCTTCATTTACTGTAAGCGAAGCAGATGTATGCTGAATAAATACATGGCATATTCCTGTTTTTATCTCACTGATCTCTGAAATACTATTTATCACTTCATCTGTTATCAAATGGAACCCTCTTTTACGTTCTTTTAATTGCAAAGTATGCTGGTATATTTTCATCGTTCTAAGCTAAGTAATTATTAGGTTGCAAAGTTTGTATAGCAAAATTCAAATATTTTTCTCCATTACAATAAATTCAAGTGGCTGCTTTTGTATGCCAAATTTTTCATCAGAGGGAAATGGTTCTGTGGCGCCTGTTTTAAAATAACCATGTCTTTCATACCACTTAATTAATTCTTCCCGAATAGAAATTACCGTCATTTGCATTGCAGCGCAATTAAGTTTATGTGCATGTTCCTCAGCAGCAAATAAAAGTTTTTTACCAATGCCCTTTGCCTGCAGTATTGGCGAAACGGTTAACATGCCGAGATACATTTTATTGTGCTTTTTTTCAAGATAAACGCAACCGGTTATTTGATTGTGTTCATGGCAATATTTTAATATCAGCGCATCAGGCTTTGCCATCATTTGTTTTAAAGTATCAACGTCAGTTCTTATTCCACCAAGAAGATCAGCTTCGGTTGTCCATCCTTTTTTAGAACTCTCGCCGCGATAAGCGCTGTTTATAAGCGTCTCAAGTTGCATGATATCGCAGTGTGTTGCTTTTGTTATATTCATGTGAAAAGAATAAAAATTTTGAGGTAAGAAGCAAGAAATAAGAAACCTGCTGGCTGAGTTAATTTATAAATATTAGCCTCTAAGAGGCGACATATTAATAGAATAAAAATTATAAGAAAATAAGCTCCGTATCGGAAATTGTAAATTACTAATTGGAAATCCTATTCTTCTCTGCCAAATAGTTTCCTTAGTTCTTCTTTTGATTTATCTAAAATTTTCTTTTGAGCTGCGGATATATTTTTTCCTCCGCGGTTCTCATAAAAATTAATCATTGACATAGCAGATTGAAAAGGCCCGGCTTTTTTTCGCTTGCTTTCTTCGGCAGATTTTTTTACAGATGCTGCTATTTTTTTGGGATCTTTTGATTTGAAGATATCATGTTCAAGATCCATCGCATCACTATGTTCAGTCACTGATTTTGACCATTTTTTTGGTGCAGACTTTTTAGAAGCTGTTTTCTTTATAGCAGATGTTTTAGGTGCAGGTTTCTTTGTTGTCATGATTTATTTTTTATAAATCACAGCAATGATAATACCATCTTAAATATAATATTACGAGGTGATTATTTTATAGAAAACTGCACATATCCAAGGAAAACATTCTTCATATCACTTTTATCTTTTGATGCAGCAGTTATAAAAAGATTATGAAGTTTGCCATCTGATACCGGGCTAAGCGTTGCTGATATATTCTTCACATTAGGTTTACGATCAGGCGTAGCTTCACCGGGCTTTTGTGCATCACCTGCAAAACTGAATTCACCTAACTTTTCACCGGTTGGCGAATCAAGATGTATTTCAAAATCATAAGCCGCTACAGGTGGTTTCTGCCAGCCAAGCATTGTATTAATTCTATGAATACCGGTTAAATCAATACTATCAATACTAAACCAGCCGGAAGCAGGAATGGTAAGATAGGTGTTATTATTAGCGGAAAGTTTTGAAAATCCTTTCATGTTCTTCACGTTCTCAAACGTAAGCTTTGAGTTTCTCAGTTGAATAGTATTATCTCCGGTAAGCGGTTTTATATTTGCGCCTCCTTTGTCAGTATAAGTTGCAGAAACAGATAACCTGCCATTATCTTTTGCCGGTTTATTTAATGTGGCATTAAGAGATCCGCTGGCCGGTAATGATTTTGCTTTTCCTGCGGATGCGCTCAGCGATAAAATATAAGCTACTATTTGCTTTGCATCATTTTCTTTTAAATTAGGATGAGATGGCATGGCTACTTCGCCCCACACACCGCTGCCGCCTTTAATGATCTTATTTACCAAATAGGCTGTTGCATCAGGGTTGTTTTTATACTTGGCCTGAACTGCTGTAAAGGCCGGCCCTACTGAAGTTTCATCTATTTTATGGCAGCCTTTACAATCCAATGAAAGCATATAGCTTTTGCCTGCCATGGCATCGCTCATTATTATATCTCCTACAGCAGCGCCTGCATTATTTGCGGTTTCAAAATAATCTGCGCTTACTATTAAATTGCTAAGATCTTTTACTTTGGCGGTGTCATCTTTATCAGAAATAGTCACGCTGTATTTTACCGGCGTACCGGGAAAATAAAATGTTTTATTACCAATGATATTTACAGAAACTACCGGCGCTTCATTACCTGCATACACATTTACAACATTACTTTTTGATGAAGCATTTTTATCATCTTTTACTTCAACAGAAATGGCATACTCGCCGGGTGAAGTGTACTTATAATCCAGGGAAGGTTCAGCGGTTTGTACTTGTTTTCCATTGCCAACGTTCCATGTATAAGTGAGCTTGCTGTTTTCCAGGTCATAAGCCATCACCTTTGCATGAACTTCCAATGGTAATGCGCCTGATGTTTTATCCACTGTAATGCCGCTGATTTTTGGAGCGATGTTACCACCATTATAATCAATTCTGAATAGCCCTGCATCGTCATTCTTTAAGAACCATCCTGCTCCGTATTCAAGGCCGTAAAGTTTTCCATCAGGGCCTGCTTCCAGGTCAATAAGGTTATTAAACTTAGTATGCTCCATAAAAGGTTCCATCTTATCAAGGTCACCGTTTTCCCTCATAGTTATTAATTTTATCCAGCCCCGTATCCAGTCGTACACAAATAATTTCTTATTAAAATATTCGGGGTAGCGTGTTTCCTTTGGATACATATCGGTATAGTAAACCGGCCCTGCCATTGCATTACGGCCGCCGCTGCCTGCCTGCGGAAAATCTCTTGTATAAGCATAAGGATACCAAATGAATGCCGGCTGTGGCTTTGGTAAATTTTGTAAACCTGTATTATTTCTTGAATCGTTTACAGGGTTTGCAGTATCGAATAATGGACCGGGATCACCGTTTGTATAATTATATTTATGGTAAGCATAATTATTTCCTATAAATAAAGGCCAGCCAAAAAAACCTGCTTTACGTGCCTGGTTCACTTCATCATAACCTCTTGGGCCACGTGTTGCAAAACTGTCGTTTGATGCATCAGGGCCTACTTCTCCCCAATATAAAAATCCATTTTTCTGGTCAACAGAAATACGATAAGGATTTCGGTCACCCATTACATATATTTCCGGTCTTGTTTTAGCTGTTCCTTTGGCAAATAAATTTCCATTGGGTATTGCATAGCTTCCGTCATCATTAATTTTTATGCGTAAAATTTTTCCACGCAGATCATTTGTATTGCCGGCACTTCTTCTTGCATCGTATTGCAAATGACCGGGCTCATCATTTAACGGCGCATAGCCATGGTTAACGTAGGTTTGATTTGGTTCATCGAATGGTGTTGAATTATCACCTGTTGATAAAAATAACATCCTGTCTTTTCCGAAGGCAACTGAACCGCCTGTATGGCAACAAATATTTCGCTGGGAATATAATTGTAATACTATTTTTTCAGATTTGAAATCAATAGAATCATTATTGAAAGTGAAGCGTGACAAGCGGTTCACTGATGTATCTGCAGGGCTGTAATACATGTACACAAAATGGTTTTTGGCAAAATCAGGATCAGCGTGCACACCCATTAAGCCTTCTTCAGCATTTACTTTCGGCACTGTGGCTTTCCAAAAAACATTAAGGCTACCAATTTGCCTGATTGATTTAGTATTGTTTTTATAAAGAAATATTTCTCCGCGCCGTTGTACAATTAATATATCAAGGTTGGGAAGAACAGTAATTTCAGTAGGTTCAGTAAAGGTGCCTTGTACCAGTTGTGTTTTTGTAAATCTTTCTTCAGCAGGCGCACGCTGTGTAACAGCTTTGGAATAATCCAGTTGCTTGTTATCGCCTATGGCATACTTAATACCTCCCAGAAGATGTTTAAGAAAATTTGGTTCGCTGTATGATTCAATGGTGTGCCCTAATGCAGTGTACCAAGCTCTTCCACCATCATACTCATGGCACCACGACATAGGATGATATTCCCCATTAGTTCCGCCTTTATACGTTTTTTCGTCTATCGTAATTAATACATGCACATCTTTATTAAGGTTCTTAAAATTATACCATTCATCTTTTCTTATCCATGGGTTAGGTAATCCTTTTGTAGAGATATTATCCGTGTCCACAATGTGCAATGTTGCCTGTTGCTGCTTATCAGGATGACCATTGAAATTTCCACCTATTAACCTGTCGTACCAGCCCCAGTGATACTCAGCGTCTGAGGCAGCATGAACACCTGCAAATCCGCCACCAGACTGTATAAATCTTTCAAAATCTGCTTCCTGGTAATGATTTAAAAGAACATCAGAGGAGTCTGTTGTATTTAAGAAAATTACGGCTGAATATTTTTTTAACGTGTCTTCATTGAACCAGTTTGCATTAGTAGTAGTATCAACATCAAAGTTGTTTTCGTTGCCAAGTTTTATAATTGCAGCAACACCTGCGGGGATGGATTCATGAAAGAAATAGCCAGCTTTACAAAATAACATTACACGTGGTTTTCCTTCACGCTTATTACAGCTGTGCATACTTATTAAAAAGGCAGGAAAGAGAATTAATAAGAAAATAAAGCGCATCATTTTTTTCATGAAAAAGGATTTATAGAATTCATAAAGCATAACAAAAACAGCAATCAAATCTAATTGTTTAATTAATGTCGTCAATATTTTTATTAAGTTTAAAAT
>CAXSDW010000132.1:0-7928 GCA_964236235.1 uncultured Chitinophagaceae bacterium | reverse complement strand
TTATTGTTTCCATTCCTGATGGCTGGGCATTGGGCAGCGGCTGTACGCTCAATACTGTTTACAAAGGTTATACGCCTGCTTCCTATATATTGCTTATTGCAAAACCGTGCGGAGGCAAATCTCCTTACACTTACAAATGGTCTAACGGCTCAACTGCCTCTTTCATTCTGGTAAATCCTGCTACAGCAACAACTTATACTGTAACAGTCAAGGATGCTAAAGGCTGTACGCAGACCGCTTCAAAGCAAATAAATGTAGTGGATGTACGCTGTGGCAATAAGATGGATAAGGTAACGCTTTGTCATAAAGGAAACACTTTATGTATAAGTAAAGAGGCAGTTGCGGATCATTTGCTTCATGGAGATTATTTAGGAAATTGTAAAGGAAAAACTGCAAGCAGGGAAGCAAACGAAATGGTCGAAAAAGAGGTGAAAGAGCAAAGTGATTTAACTGTAAAAGCTTCGCCTAATCCATCAAGCGCTTACTTCAAGCTGACTGTCAGCAGCAGCAACGTAAAAGATAAAGTGAGTATGACGGTAATTGATGAGGTGGGAAGAGCAGTGGAAACAAGAACAGCAAGCGCAGGTCAGACACTTCAGGTAGGTGACCGATATCATGCAGGAGTATATTTTGTTCAGGCAATACAGGGAAACAAAAGAGTAACGATGAAACTCATTAAGCAAGCCTGGTAATATCTAAATAATAAATCATGTCAGAAGAGGCTGCGTTAAAAAGCAGCCTCTTTTTAACAATTAAAGCAGGATCGTAAAAAACTGCTGTTACCACTAAAGCCTTTGAAAAATAAGAGATCATAAGTTGAATTTAATTTGGAAAGTTTGGAATGAAGAACATGAGAAAAATACCATTAATTTTATTATTTATAACAGCTTTTCTTAAGCTGGCAGCCCAGGATTATCAAACTGAAAAGCTGCTGTTGCTGCTTAATAAAAACAATCAACAGGATACTGTTCGGGTTAACCTTTTAAATCAGTTAACAGAAAATTCAACAATGTCTGTTGAACAACGTAACGCTTTTGTCAATGAAGCACTTTTTATTTCACGCAAATTGAAATATCTGCAGGGAGAAGGTTATGCCCTGGTTAATCAGGCATCAGTAAAATTGACGGTTGGTGAAAATGCAGGGTCATTTCAGCTTCTGCAGCGGGCTTACTCAATAGCAGAAAAGTTAGCAAACCGGGAACTTTCTGTAAGTGTTTTGCTTGCCATGGGTGACACTAAGGCTAAAACGGCAGAAAATAAGCATGCTATAGCCTACTATTTAAAAGCAGAAGCTATTGCTCATGGAATATCTGATAAGAAGATATTGGCGAATTCCCAAAGAGTTATTGCCAACTTCTATGATGTTTCATTAACTGATTATCCTAAAGCTTTTGAATGGCTTTTTAAATCAATCAAAACCGGGGAAGAAGCAAATTGCATAAATTGTTTAGCACGTTCCTGGGCTGCCCTTGGCGGACTTTACGGCGGTATAGATGATCAGACAAAATCTCTCGTTTACTATAATAAAGCATTGGAAGCCAATAAACAAATTGGAGATAAGGTATTACAGTTTAAGCTGTTAAATAATGTAGGTGAACGATACCGTTTGTCAGGTTATTATTCCGAAGCAATTAAAACATACAATTTAGCGCTTTTAGCGACCAATAGTATTTACGATATTGAGCTTATTGAAAGTAACCTTGCCGAGGTGTACGTAAGGTTAGATAATTTGCCTGCAGCGTTTAAATATGCCTTTGCCTCTCTTGATAAAGCAGAAAAGATTGTTGATGTTGTGGGAGTTGCCTGGATCAAAGGCATTCTTGGACGGGCTTATCTCAAAGAAAGCAAATCTGACAGCGCCATTTTTTACGCCAAACAGGGTTTAGAAGCGGCTGATAAAACAGGCACACTGGAATATATGCGTGATAACTGCGAAGTCCTGTCAAATGCTTACGTACAAAAAAAGGATTTTACAAATGCGTACAATTTTCAAAACCTTTATATCAGTTATCGTGATAGCATGATAAATACCAGGGTCACCTATCATAGCAACTTATTGCAATATAATTACGATATGCAAAAAAAGCAGGCACAGATAAAGGTACTTAACCAGGAAAAGAAGCTGCAATATCATTATTTGCTGAGTGCATTACTTGTATTGGCGTTAATCGCAATAACCGTAATTGTTCTTCTCAGGGCTAACCGGCAAAAACAAAAGGCCAATAATCTGTTGAGCACCCAAAAACAACTGATTGAGCAGCAGCGCGACCAGACTGATAAAGCGTTATCAGAATTAAAGCTCACCCAACAACAACTGATTGAATCTGCTAAAATGGCCTCTTTGGGGGAACTTACAGCAGGGATTGCGCATGAAATACAGAATCCGCTAAACTTTGTCAACAACTTCTCTGAAGTAAATACAGAATTAATTGCTGAGTTGAAAGAAGAAATTGACAAAGGAAATATTGAGGAAGTACAGGCAATAATAACTACTCTAAAGGATAACGAGCAAAAAATCAACTCTCATGGACAGCGCGCCGATGTAATTATAAAAGGAATGCTGCAACACTCAAGAAGCAGTACAGGACAAAAAGAACCTGCAGACATTAATGCTTTGGCTGATAAATATTTGCGCTTAAGTTATCATGGGTTACAGGCAAAAGACAAATTTTTTAATGCAGACTTTACAACATCGTTTGATGAAAACATCGGAAAAATAAACATAGTTCCGCAAGATTTTGGAAGAGTTTTACTTAATTTATATAATAATGCTTTCTATGCCGTTTACGAAAAAAAGAAACAATTGAAAAGCGCCTATCAACCACTTGTCAGTGTTACAACAAGATTGGTCGAATCCTCCCCTTCCTGCGCCCGGAAACTTGAGATTTGTATAAAAGACAATGGAAATGGCATTCCCCACTTTGCAATGGATAAAATATTCCAGCCATTCTTTACAACAAAGCCGGCCGGGCAGGGAACAGGACTTGGCTTATCTATCAGTTATGACATTATCACTAAAGTGCACAACGGGCAAATTACTGTCAAAACAGAAGAAGGAAATTTTTCTGAATTTATTGTCAGCCTTTTTTGTAATTGAAATAAAAAAGGTACAACAAAAACTACACTATAAAATTTTAATCTCAGATAAGAACTTTGATATAAAATGGGTAATTGAGGAGCCACAAAAAATGAATGAAATAAGGCAGCTAACCGGCAAGTTCATTTGTTATTTTATATTAAGTATATTGCTTGTGCAGTATAAACTTTTCCTGCATTAATATACTTAAGAAACCTAACAGTCAGATAAATTTAGAAAAGTATTATAGAAAAGGCTTTCATAAAAGGCAGTCGCTTCCCCAATCTTAATATGAATATATTTTAACAGCATTTACAAAATTCTAATAAAGCTTCAAATTACATGAACGATAATTATTATAAATGCAGCTAATAAAAATTATAATTGCTTTTTTCATATCACTTGCCTGCTGCATACCTGCTTTTTCACAACCTATAGCTGCAAGGCCATTTAAAACTTTAAATGTAGCCGAAGGTTTGCCACAATCTTTTATAAGCGGAATCGTAGAGGATAAAACAGGTTTTATCTGGATAGGCACCAGGGATGGCTTGGCAAGATACGATGGCAGGAAATTTAAAATATTCCGGCATATTCCACATGACGCAGTTTCCCTTGCTGATAATATAATTTCACGTTTATACCTGGATAAACAGTCGAGGCTTTGGATTGTTTATGAAGCTGGTAATATTGACGTGGTTAATACACAGACAGAGGCAGTATTCCATTTTATTAAAGATCCTGTTTACGCAGGCAGCAAGACGGTATATTCTTTTACTGACGATGCAAAGGGTAATACCTGGATATACTGTGCAGGAGGATTAATGGTTTGCAATCTGAACAGCAAATTTGCCGGCTTTTATTCTGACTCAGCGCTGGGGTTACAAAACAATAAACTTACCGGTATTACAGAACATAATGGCAACATAATACTGATAACTGATACAGCCCTCATTACTATAAATGAGCAAATGAAACTTGTGCAGGCAGTTCCTTATACATTTAGCAACAGGCATTTGTATAACCCTTTGATAAAAGCGAAGAATATAAATGCAATCCATCGCAATACCGGGGATATAATCATCCCTGATGAAGGCAGACTTATTATTTACCGGCCGGCCGGCCGCTCATTCGGCATTATACCCCTGCCACAGTGCAGAAGGAACGTGATACCATGCATTACACAAGATAATGACAGTAATGTATTCTTTGATTATGACAGCAGCATCTTTGTGCTTTCACCTGAAAATAAATTAAGTATATGGAAGTCTAAAGAAGATAATTCGCCTCACGGAGCCATATCGATGCTGGCAGATAATTCAGGCATTTTATGGCTTGGATTTAATGGTGCAGGTATACAGTTACATGATCTGCGGCTTTCCCGGTGGTCAGGGATGCCTTACGAAAAAAATTTCCAGGAAGATGTTTTACAAAGGTGTTTAAAGGTTCCGGCATCTGAAATAAAACAAACATTTTTATACAATATGCTGCCCTATCTTTTGCGCTCAGCAAATGGTAATAATGGAAAGATTTGGCTCTCGATGGCAGGTAATCAGTATAACCGTCAACCTGCGGTTTGCTTTTATAAAGACAGTCGTCTTGTTTCACCTCCCTGGCATTACACTGATACCAGCAATTCGCGTGACGCGCATGTAAATATCAATGCTGTTTCTCTTAGTTCATCGGGCAAGCTGTGGGGAATAGACTTTTACCTGCGCCCTGTATATTTTGATACTGTTAATTATGCCGTTACGATATTTCCTGCAATCGCTTCAGTTAATTTTTCCCAGGAATATACGGTTAACAGCCTGGTTATTGATGGAGAAGATGTGTTTTGGGTAAGCACTGCCCACGATGGCTTGTTTCGCTATGATAAAAGAAGTGGCAAAACAGTTCATTACTTCTATAGTGAAAGCCCGGGTTCTCTTCCTGTAAACCAGTTAATGAATATTGTACAGGATCCGTCAGACAAAAACATTTTGTGGATTGGCTCACTTGGCGGCGGATTAATAAAATTTAATAAGATCTCCGGTAAATGCCAGGCATTTACTACAACTGATGGCTTACCTAATAACACCGTATATGCCGTTACAATTGATGCCCGGGGAATATTATGGTGCAGCAGCAATAAAGGAATTTTTTCTTTTGAACCAAAAATAATTAATGTCCGAAGCTTCTTATCAAAAGACGGATTGTCCGGTGATGAATTTAACCGCTATCATTTTCTGCAAATGCCTGATGGCCGCATTGCTTTTGGCGGGGTAGATGGCTATACGGTATTTGATCCGTTGCATGTTGCAGATGATGCTTTTGCCCCGACTGTTGCGCTCACCGGTATCAGCATAAATAATATCGCGGCAGATTATGGCGATAAGGCCTCACCATTTAAAGCCGCTATTAACAGCTTAGATAAAATAACGTTGCCTTATACTCAAAACTTTCTCACTTTTGGGTTTGCCGCCCTTGAATACAACATTACAGAAAAGCTGCAATACCGCTACAGGCTTACAGGGCTTGATGAGAACTGGGTAAATGCCGGTAATGATAACATTGCCGCCTATACAAGGCTTGCTCCCGGGCATTACACGCTCATGATAAATGCTACAAACACTGCTGGTAAATGGAGCCCTCATATAAAAACATTATCCATAATAATCGAACCGCCTTTCTGGAAAACCTGGTGGTTTACTGCATTGTGGGTGCTGGCAGCGGCAGGACTTATCTACCTTATTATTAATTACTGGATAACAAGGGTAAGAAAAGAAGAGCAACAAAAAGCTGAGTTTGAAAGAAAGTCCTCTGAGCTTAAAGCAGAAGCCTTACGGGCACAAATGAATCCGCATTTTATATTTAACTGCCTTAACTCTATAAAGGCTTTAATTCAGGAAGATAATAAACAACAGGCTGTCATTTATCTTACCACTTTTTCAAAACTCATTCGTAACCAGTTGAATAATGCGCAACGTGAGATAAGCCTGTATGAAGAACTTGAAACCTGCAGATTGTATACGCAGTTAGAAGCTTTGCGCTTTGGTAACAGGATAATTTGTGAATTTGTAATTCAGGAAGGTATTGATATACATTCCCTGCGTGTGCCTCCGCTGATATTGCAGCCCTTTATTGAAAATGCAATCTGGCATGGCATTTTGCCCAAAGGCAATGGTCACGTAAAAATATCTGTTGCTGCAAAAGATGACAATATACAATGTGCCATTGAAGATGATGGGATAGGGCGTGAAACATCTATGCAAAACAAATCGCTTACCTCAGCTACTTATCAGTCTAAAGGTATGAAGCTGGTGCAGGGCAGGCTCAGCTTACACAATATTATCAATAACCAGGGCGGCACCATTGAATTAATTGATAAGCAGGATAAGAATAATAAACCTTTAGGCACTTTAATTATTGTAACCTTTAAAAAAGAAGCATGATAAAAGCAATCATTATAGATGATGAAACCCATTGCATAACTGCGCTTCGAAACGATATTAAAATGTTTTGTCCGGAGATAACAGTAATGGAAAGCTGCCACTCGGCCAAAGAAGGATTATTATGTATTAAAAGAAACAATCCTGACCTGGTATTTCTTGATGTGGAGATGCCCTGGATGAATGGCTTTGAAATGCTGGAAATATTAGATAAAGAAATTAATTTTCAGATCATCTTCACTACTGCTTATGATCAGTTTGCAATAAAGGCGTTTCGGGTAAGCGCTATAGATTACCTGCTGAAACCCATTGACAGCAATGATTTAATAAATGCTGCGGAAAAAGTAAAGAAAGCCTTGCAGAATAAAGAAGGTCATCATAAAATAAATAATCTTTTACAAAATACCAAAGCCCCGGCAGAACAACAAAGAATAGCAATACCTAACAAAGATGGTTACGGGTTTGTGTCGGTTAGTGAAATCATTTATTGCAAGGCAAATGGTGCATATACCGATATTATTCTTGTAAATAATAAAAATTTGCTCCTTTCTAAATCATTGGGAGAAACAGAGGCTCTGCTTCCCGCTGAAATATTTGAGCGTATACATCATTCAATAATAGTAAACATCCGGAATATTAACCGGTTTATTAAAAGCAACGGCTCTTATTTAGTTATGACGAATGGAGATGAATTAAATGTATCAAAATCAAAAAAAGACCAATTATTGCTGAGACTGGGAGTTAAATAATTATTTAAAAAGATAACCTGCTAATAAATCATATAAAAGTTTTAAAAGTTTTAACTTTTAAAAGTTAGAGTTTTTGCACCAGCAGGTTTAAGTAGCTTAGGAAGTTTTGTCGAGTGGTTGACAACAAACTAATTTCTACCACAATAATGCCACTGAAGCTTGCAAAAATCAATATACTGAATAAAAAGACCACAACGTTTGCAGCTATTGTAATGAGATATAACTTTTAAAGTTAATCTTTGTTAATCCTTAATAAAGCTGATGATATTAAAACCGCTTTAGTTTCAGCCGTTCTTTAGCACAACACCAACTGATAAAGAAATAGGCTTGGGATTAAGTTTAGCTTACGATATTATTATCAGGAACACAATATAACTATAAAAATGGATAGTAGTCAGGATTCAGGATGAAGGAACTTAATTATTCAATTACCACCTGTGCGAACCAGGATTATAAGTTGATTTCAATTTTTGGAAACCTGTTTTAAATCCTGTTCATCCCATAAATCCTATAAATCCCGGCTTAAACAAATTAGATAGTGGAGAATTGAACTTGGAAACGAAAGAGAATCAAGAAAGTGCATTTATCTAAAATTACCTGCAGCAAAAAAATATGAGAACGGTTATCTCATTTTTAATTATTTTTCTTTAAATCCTTTTCAATCCAGTTTTGTACTAC
>CAXSDW010000131.1:0-7972 GCA_964236235.1 uncultured Chitinophagaceae bacterium | reverse complement strand
TTTTTATATTTACTTAAACACCGTTCCTCATTAAAACAAAACGGATTAACCTTAAACAAATACCAATTGACAGAAACCATTATTAACCTCGAAACCGTAAATCCTATCGAATTTTTTGGAGTAAACAACGGAAAACTCGACATTCTTAAAAAGAAATTTCCCCGCCTCAAGATCTTAAGCCGCGGTACTCAAATAAAGCTCAGTGGCGCTCCTGAACAAATTGAAGATGCGAAAGATAAAATTACTTTGGCCGTGCAATACCTTGAGCGCAACGGCCACATGAGCGAAAATTATCTGGAGCAAATACTCGGCGGCGATGACGAAAAAGTAATTGATAACTTCCAGGAAAAAAACCCAAATGATATTTTAGTTTTTGGGCCAAATGGAAAAACGGTAAGAGCAAGAACTGCCAATCAAAAGGTGATGGTTAGCTCCATAGAAAAAAATGATATTGTATTTGCTATTGGCCCTGCCGGAACCGGTAAAACATATACTGCTGTGGCTTTGGCAGTAAGAGCATTGAAAAACAAACTTGTAAAAAAGATTATATTAACAAGGCCTGCAGTTGAAGCTGGTGAAAATCTTGGCTTTTTACCCGGTGATCTTAAAGAAAAAATTGACCCATATTTAAGGCCGTTGTATGATGCGCTTGATGACATGATTCCTGCTGACAAACTCGGCTACTACATGACTACAAGAACTATTGAAATTGCACCTTTGGCCTACATGCGTGGCCGTACACTGGATAATGCTTTTATCATTTTAGACGAAGCACAAAACTCAACTGACGGTCAGCTTAAAATGTTTCTTACCCGTATTGGCGCTAATGCAAAAGCGATAATTACCGGGGATGTAACGCAGATTGATCTGCCGCCAAAAATTAAAAGCGGCCTAGAAAAATCAGTAAGAATTTTAAAAAATATAGAAGGCATTGGCCATGTTGAGCTTAATGAAGAAGATGTTGTCCGGCATAAATTAGTAAAGGCAATTATCAGGGCGTATGACAAAGAGAAAATAAAAGAATTGGAAGATCATAGGTCATAGGTATCAGGTATCAGGTAAGAGGTTTCAGGTAAGAGGTATCAGGTATCAGAAGTCAGCTATCAGGTAAGAAAAATAAAATATTTTTTAGACTAGCATTCCGTTTTAAGGAATGCTTTTTATTTAGTTATAGAAGAATAATTACCTTAGATTTTTAAATAGCCTGAATGCAAAAATTAATCTTGATCAGCTTTATAAGTATTTTCTTTTTTGAAGGTTGTAATTCAAACGGAACGGTTAAAAGAGATGATCCCGTGGAAGCCGGAAGAGAATTTATTGAGGCTTCTCTAAATGGAAATTATGTGCAGGCAAAAAAATATTTACTACCTGACAGCACTAACCTTGAATACCTTAACGGGCTTGAAAGTTTCAATAAAAACCAGAGTTCTGCGCAGGCTGAAGGCTATAAAAATGCCAATATAATTATTGATTCAATACAAAATATTTCAGATTCGGTTACTATTATAAATTATTCAAACACATTTAAAAAAAAACCAACAAAAATAAAACTGGTTAAGATTGATAACGAATGGATGGTGGATTTTAAATTTACTTTTTCGGGCAACAATACTTATGGTAATTACTAATTTTTTATTGGTTGCAGCAGGTGGAGCAATTGGCTCAATGCTGCGCTATGCCACCTCAATTATAGTTGGCTCCAGGCTGTTTCCATACGCTACATTAACCGTAAATATTATTGGCAGTCTTGTAATTGGAATTATTTTGGGGCTGAGTCAAAAAAATAATATTTCAGACTATGGGTGGAAATTTTTAGCAGTTGGTGTTTGTGGAGGCTTCACTACTTTCTCTGCTTTTTCGCTGGAAGGATTAAAACTATTGCAGCAGCAGCGCTATTTTATTTTTTTATTGTACATTGTTGTCAGCATTGTTGCCGGCCTTTTAGCAACTTTCACAGGCTATACTTTTTCAAAATAATTATAGATTTAAATTAAGATTATGTACACCTTACATCCCTGGCATGGCGCCGAAAGCGGCGATAAAGCTCCCGCAATTGTGAATGCTTTAATAGAGATTCCGCAAGGCTCTAAAACAAAATATGAGATTGATAAAAAAACCGGCCTTTTAAAATTAGACCGTGTTATATATTCATCATTTCATTATCCCGTGAATTACGGATTTATTCCTCAAACTCTTGGTAAAGATGGCGACCCGCTGGATATTTTAGTGATGTGTTCAGAATCAATTCAGCCATTGTGTTTGGTGGAAGCATACGTAATTGGAAATATGCAGATGATTGATACCGGCCTTGTTGATGATAAAATAATTGCAGTTGCATCAAAAGATCCGGGTGTAAATTATATTACTAACTTAAGTGAAGTTCCGCAACACTTTTTTACTGTATTAAAAAATTATTTTGAGCAATACAAAGTTTTGGAAAATAAAAAAGTAGAAATTAACGACTTCCAGGATAAAGAAGAAAGCTATGCAGTAATAAATGAAGCAATAGAATACTATAAAGAAACATACCCTAAATAAAATTGCAAAAATCAGTATGTCAATACAAACAATTTTAATAGTGGTTTTAATAGGCATTGCTGCAGGCATGCTTAGCGGACTTGTAGGTATTGGCGGCGGTATAATAATTGTGCCTTCTCTCATTTATTTTTTAAGCTTCTCGCAAAAATCAGCGCAGGGAACATCGTTAGGTTTATTGCTTTTACCAATGGGCATACTTGGCATACTTCAATATTATAAAGAAGGATATGTAGATTTAAAAATTGTTGCCATACTTGCCATTGGCTTTTTAGCCGGAAGCTACTTTGGAAGCAGGATTGCACTTAGCTTACCACAGGAAACTGTAAAGAAAATATTTGCTATATTACTGTTGGTGATTGCTATAAAAATGCTTCTCGAAAAGCCGCATAAAGATGAGGTTAATCAAAAGCATATTACAGGTATTTCTTCTGCAAATCATTATGATGCCGATAAAAATTAAATAGCATTATTAGTCTTAGAAATACCGTTTAACTATTTTAAATTTATGCGTATGTTGTCCCGTATCGGTGTTTATAATTCCGGCATCATCGATTTTATCAATCCTTACTTTACCTGATGAATGTATAATTGTTCTCTCATCAAGTAACAGGCCTACGTGAATTATGTGCCCTTCATTATTATCAAAAAAACAAAGATCTCCGCAGTGAGATTTATGTAAACCTTCAATCTTCTTACCCAATTCTGCCTGCTGCCAGGCATCTCTCGGTAAATAAATGTTTAAGAACTTATATACAGCCTGGCTATAGCCGCTGCAATCAATGCCAAATACACTTTTGCCTCCCCACAAATAAGGTGTGTTGAGGTATTTTTTACTAATCCATTTAATAAGTTTCTTTGTAATTTTTTCTTTGCCGGGATGATATACTTTGCCTTTGTAAGAGGCATTGCCGTTTTGCCACAGCCCGTTATTTTTTGTAAAAACGCCCAACGAACATCCTAAAGGAATATACATGTTCTTATCATTATAATTTATCTTGTTGATCCACCCTGCTGTTAACTTTTTGTTTTGATTAAAAAAATGCTCTTCATCAATTTCCATTAAATGATCTGCCTGGCACCAGCCTTCATAACCATCATATTGGCATTTAATTTTTGTCCAGTTATTACTACTTTCCATAATAGTGCAGCATTCACCAAATAACTGCTGGCTCACCATTTCCACTTTATGAGAAGGTTCTTTTCTTACAGAACTTACAGCAACACTGCACATTGCATATTTCATAAAGAAGAAGTTAAGGCTTTATCTAAATTATGGAATTTAATTATGTTTACATCTCACTATTATCATTGATCTTCTCAAGGTGCCCACACGAAATTTACACGATATAAGCGACCAGGAATTACTGGAAAAATTTTACAGTGATCATAACAATGAATGGCTCGGAACGCTGGTTTCAAGGTATACGCTTTTGCTGCTTGGTGTGTGTATGAAATACCTTAAAAACGAAGAAGACGCCAAAGATGCTGTTCAGCAAATATTTTTAAAAGCAATAAGTGAGCTTCAAAAATACAAGGTGGAATATTTTAAAAGCTGGGTATACATGATAGCAAAAAATCATTGCCTGATGAAACTTAGAGACAAAGGAAAAATATCATCAGAAATAAATGAGCGGATAGCAATTACAGAAAATGAAACAGAAGAAATGAGCCTGCTGATAGAAAAAAATAAAACTTTGGATCAATTAAATGATGCGCTGCAAATGCTGAGTAAAGAACAGCAACAATGTATAACTTTATTCTATCTTGAAAAGAGATCATATACTTACATTGCGGATTACACAGGCTTTAATATGATGCAGGTAAAAAGCCATATTCAAAATGGAAAAAGAAACCTGAAGCTGTTGTTAAATAAAAGCCTTGAAAAAAAATCATGATAAGTATCAACCATGAACAATGAATTAATAAACATATTATCTAACAGTAATAAAGATATTGATAATCAAAAACTGATGGATTATCTCAGTGATAAATTATCCGGTGAAGAAAAGCATGAGGTGGAAAGATCAATGATTGATTCACAAATGCTAAATGATGCTGTTGAAGGATTGCAGCAATTTGAAAATAAAAAAGCTTTATCATCGTACACCGATCAGCTTAATGCTGATTTATATATACATCTTCAAAAGAAAAACAAGCGCAAACAAAAACGTAAACTTAAAGATCAGCCCTTCTTTTATATTGCTCTCATCATTATTCTTACATTAATTATAATTGCTTTTATTGTTATAAAAAAACAACTTGATAATGATAAGCACCATGCCCGGGCCTATCACCAATATGCGAATTTTATAAAACACGGTATGAGTTAACTATGACTAATTAATTCTTAAGAACCTGCTTTTATTTTCTTCCCTGCTCTTTTTTTTAATTCATCAATTGGCATATAAATCATTCGTCCTATAGGATCTTTACCTCTGTATGTTATTACTTTAAGCATCACAGCTTCTTTCGGCGGAGTTAAAGCCTGGGTATATTTTGGTGAAAAACGATCCGGAAAAGTATTATCAAAAGTGTAATAAATATCAAGTCCTTTTAGTTCTGTACTGAGATTGATTTTTAATTGTTTTGAAGTATCCATGCTTACATCGAAAACAGGATCGTACATGGCGGGAGAATACTTTGTTTCCGACGCATCAAATCTTTTGAATTGTTTTTCTACTCTTGCTGTAAAATCGTCAAAATTCTTTTTTCCTTTCGGAGACCAGACAGACTCCGCTATTGCTAATGCTCTTGGCCATGTCATATACTGTGCATGGCGCAAAGTGTACACCTGCTCTGTCCATAAATTAGCCTGGCCGCCTTTTATATATTGGCTATCCACGCCTTCAGGCACCGGTTCAAACTGATAAGCTTTTTGCAAACTTAGGCTTGCATAAACATGAGGCTCAGTTATAGCATCGCCCTGCATATAATCAATGTAAGCAAAAGTGGTGGGGCTCATTACTACTTCGTGTTTCATTTTAGCCGCTTCTATTCCACCCTTTACGCCACGCCAGCTCATCACAGCTGCACTGGGCGCCAGTCCTCCTTCTAATATCTCATCCCAGCCCATAAATTTTTTACCCTTTGATTCAACAATTTTCTCTACTCTCTTTTCAAAATAGCTTTGCACTTCATCCATATTTTTTAAGCCTTTATTTTTCATCAGCGTTTTTACGGCATCACTTTTTTCCCAAAAGGTTTTAAAGCATTCATCGCCTCCCATGTGTATATATTCAAAAGGAAAAAGCTGTGCTATTTGTGTAACTACTTTATCTAAAAACTGGTAAACTCTTTCATCAGAAGGGCAAAGATTATCATCAAAAAGCGCTACATGTTTCGACCAATCTTTAATTTCTTCTCCTGAGCTTACACCATTATTCCCGACGCCGCCTGAACAGGACAGTTCCGGGTAAGCAGCAATAGCGGCGAGACTATGTCCCGGTACATCAATTTCAGGTAAAATATTTATAAATTTTGACTTTGCATATTCAACTAATTCTTTAATATCCTCATGCGTATAAAAGCCCCCAAAATTTCTTGGCTCATCTGGTGATGGTACTGCAAAAGTTCCGAAGTAACCTACCCGCTTTACATTCCATGCACCAACATCTGTTAATTTAGGTAATCCTTTAATCTCAATACGCCAGCCTTCATCATCAGCAAGATGCAAATGCAGCAGGTTAAATTTGTACTTTACCATTTCATCCATGTATTGCTTTACTTCATTTTTTGTAAAGAAATGGCGGCTTACATCAAACATTAAACCTCTCCATCCAAATCGTGGATAATCGGTTATACTACAAACAGGCACTGCCCAGTTTACATTATTTGCAACTGTTTTACTTTCTATTTCAACCGGCAATAATTGATATAAAGTTTGCACTCCATAAAACAAACCTGCAGGGGTGTTGGCTGATATGGTAATAATTTGCGGAGTTACATTTAATTTATAGCCTTCTTTACCAATTACTTTATCATTGATCAACGATAAGCGAATAACACCGGAATCAGCGGAACTATTGCCCACAGAATTTACAGATATAGATAACCCTGAAGCAATAGATATCTTTTTTGAAAGTGAATCTGCTACCTTTTTTACATCTGCATTTGTTGAGGAAACTTCAATTTTTGCAGCAGTTGTAAGGGTAAAATTTCCATTGCCTGTTTCAACCGACACGGGTATTGGTATTACAGAAATGCGATTGTTATTGTCCTGGCCAATAGCAGTTGAAAACATTACAAAAAGAGCAATAGCAATTATGAGTCGTTTCATAGTTAGTTGTTAGAAATAGTTTTAAAATAGAAATTGAAAATAGTATTTTAAGTTGGATTACAATACTCAGACTGTAAGGTAATAACGCTTGTATTAATTATAGAAATTAAAGTTTCCATATACTTATAATGATTAGTTATAATAAATTATACCCTAAGTTATTTCCTTTGCTGTTATTACTGATTTTTATCAGCTGCATGCACACTTACACTTCTCAATAAACTTCTTTTTCTATAACCTTATCTGTTCTAACTGCTTTCTTTTAATCTGCAATTTTTAAAAAATAAGTTTTTATTGTTCACTTCCTGCAACATTCTGCGACAAATCATTGAACGATAATTAAAATAAAAAAACACAATTACAAACAAATCAAAAACTAATTAAAATGAAAAAAATTCTTTTTGTTTTTGCAGCAGGTATTGTTGCTATGACAGTGAAAAATGAAGCAAATGCGCAACAGTCAAAAAATGACATTGCAGTGCTTGAACATCCAAAAGAGATTATTGAAATGTATAAGTCAATTACCGGCGAAACAAATAATACTCTTTATAAAAATGACATCAGCATAAATGCAGTGAGAGATTTTAAAAAATTATACAAAACTGTTACTGATGAAAAATGGTATAAAACCAAAGATGGCTTTACCGCATTGTTCACTTTAGATGATGTTAGAAACTCAATATTCTATTCTAAAAATGGAAGCTGGTTAGGTTCTCTAAAAAGCTATAACGAAAATAAATTAGACCAGGATATAAGAGATATTGTAAAAAGTAAATACTACGATTATAAGATCACTTATGTGAATGAAGCAGAAACCCAGCAATCAGACGGCATGCCAACGTATGTAATTAATTTACAGGGCGAGCATAATATTAAAATTGTAAGAGTGAATAATGGCGAGATGAGCCTTTACCAGGAATATCAAAAGCAATAAGTGTTCAATACAAATTGGCAACCAGTGTAAGAGTTTTACCTGCAGAGCAGTACGTTATATTCCTAATGCGTATTGCTCTTGCAGGTATTCTTAAACTACCAAAACTATGGAACCAACACGGGCTGTTTGCAAAAACCTTAGCCCTACTATTTTTTAAAATAATTGATAACAATTACCTTGTACAATAAAGCGAAAGTTTTGGAGAGATTAAACTTTCGCAAATA
>CAXSDW010000130.1:0-7997 GCA_964236235.1 uncultured Chitinophagaceae bacterium | reverse complement strand
TATTGGTTTTTAAAAACATTCGCACATGCTTTAATAAAATGTTGATGACAGCGCTTGTTTGCTTTAAGTTGTTAGAAGGAATTATTTATATTTGACAGATACCTATCCTGTTTCAATGATACCAAAATTCATTGCATGCCTGATATCAATTGTTTACCTGCTTGCATGTAATCAACAGAAAACAACAACAGGAGGATTAACTCCCCAACAATCTTTATCTGCATTTCAGTTACCTGCGGGTTTTAAAATTGAACTTGTCGCTTCAGAGCCAATGATCTCTGATCCTGTTGCTATGGAGGTTGATGAAAACGGGAACATCTATGTGGTAGAAATGCATGGTTATCCACTGGATACTACAGGAGTAAGTATAATAAAACTTCTTACTGATACAAACGGAGATGGAGCGCCTGATAAAAGTGTAGTGTTTGCTGACCATCTCAAGCTGCCAACAGGTATAATGAAATGGAAGAAAGGATTACTTGTTGTAGATGTGCCTGATATAATATATTTGGAAGATACCAATAACGATGGCAAAGCTGATATAAGACAAGTGATGATAACAGGTCTTGCGCTTACTAATCCGCAGCACATTGCCAATACGCCAATGTATGGTTTGGATAACTGGATTTATGTTGCCCATATGGAAACGGTTACCCCGAGAGTTTCAATGGAATTTAATGATTCGGGAACGAACGTGCGTTATGTAAACTATCTTTCAGCAAAGCAATTACCACGAAATGCAGATGGAAGAAATATCAGGTTTAAACCAGATACCCATGAGCTTGAAATGCTTTCCGGCGCATCACAATATGGGCAAACATTTGATCAATGGGGACATCATCTCGGAACCAGTAATGCAAATCATTTATTTTATGAAGTGATTGCTGCACAATACCTGCAACGCAATCCTGAGCTGCTTGTAGCAGACGCATCTGATTATATTCCCGATCATGGCGATGCGGCGGAAGTGTATCCGATTACTAAAAATCCCGAACATCAATTGCTTACAGATGTTGGCATAATTACATCTTCGTGTGGCGTTACATGGTACCAGGGTGGCTTGTTTTCTGACAGCTTCAACAATGTTACATTTATAGCAGAACCTGTGCATAATCTTGTACATGCAGATCGTATCACTGATAAAGGCGCCACATTTAATGCTGCAAGGGTTTATCAAAAAAAAGAATTTCTTGCGTCAACAGATGCGTGGTGCAGGCCGGTTCAATTTTATATAGGACCGGATGGTGCATTATATGTGTTAGATTATTACCGTGAAATTATAGAGCATCCGGAATGGATGAGTGATGAAGTAAATAAATCAGATGCTTTGTATAACGGCGCTGATAAAGGAAGAATTTATCGCATTACTCCCGTTGGAGCAGGCAAAATGAATTGGTGCAGCCAGCTAAATTTAGGCGCTGCTTCTACAGATAAATTAGTAAGCGCATTAGCCAGTAAAAATATTTGGTGGAGGCGAAATGCACAGCGTTTGCTGATGGATAAAAAAGATCCGCAAACTGTTTCCCTGCTTCATCAGCTGATTGATACTACTAACTCCGCAACGGCATTTGTTCATGCTTTATGGGCTTTAAATGGTTTCAATGCGATAGATATTCCAACCCTTCAAAAAGCATTGCATTATCCGGTAGCAGGTGTTCGTGAAAATGCAATACGCATTGCTGAACTGCATTTGCAGCAATTGCCTCAATTAGAAAATGTATTATTATCTCTGCAAAATGATACAGCTGCAAAGGTTCGTTACCAGCTCTTATGCACACTTGGCAATATTAATGATGCGCAAACAGAAACCGTAAGACAACAAATATTGATTAAAGATATTGAAGATAAATGGGTGCAGGTTGCTGCGCTTACTTCTTCAACAGGAAAGGAATATGCGTTGATTGAAAAAACTATTCCTGCAATTGCATCAAAGCCTTCAGAAGGGAAGAAGCTGTTCTTTGAAAACTGTGCGGCTGTTGTCGGATCATCAAAAAATACAAATGATATACAGCAACTAATTCAGCTCGCGGTAAAAAACAATACTCCATCTTCAGACTGGTGGCAATCTGCCTGCATTAATGGATTAGCAAAAGGGTTAAGCATTAAAGGAAATTCATTCGCAGATATTAATCAGCAAAGAAATTTGTTGCTTTCAAAATTCACCGGTAATGCTTCTCCTTTAGTGCGAGCTGCAGCAATTAATTTGCTATTAGTTATAGGAATTAAAAAAGATGAAACGTGGAAGCACACCATTGACCTGGCAAGATCAGTTGCGGCAAATAGTTCTGCAGATATAAATTTTCGCAGTGATGCTTTACGTTTACTTGCTCTTGAAAAAAATACCGGCGATGAAAAATTGCTGCAACAAATTATAAAACCAGAAGAAGCTGAAAGTGTGCAGCAGACTGCATTACGCACATATAACCAGATGTCAGCAAACGATGCATGTGCCTTTATTATCAGCAACTGGAATATGCTTACTCATGACGTACGTGATGTATGTATGGATATATTTCTTTCTTCAGTCAGCAATATGAATTTGCTTCTTGATGCGTTGCAAAAAAAGCAAATACAAAGCGCATCCATAAGTTGGCCAAGGATGGTTGAACTGATGAATAATGATGATGATGGCATCCGCAACCGCTCAAGAAAGATACTTGCCGGCAACATTGAAAACCGGGATGCTGTATATAAAAAATATCAGCCGGCTTTATCAATGAAAGGCGATGCCAATAATGGTGTTGCAGTTTTTAAACGGGTTTGTGGTACATGTCACCAGGTTAGCGGGCAATATGGAAGAGCCTTTGGGCCTGATCTTGGTTCTATCCGAAATCGCAATGCACAATCTATTATGGCTGATATTTTAAACCCCAATCGTTCCATTGCTGATAAGTATGAAACATGGAACATTGTAAAAAAGAATGGTGAAAAATTAAATGGCATCATGGCCTCTGAAACGTCCACTGCGATTATGCTTCACAGTATTGGTGGCCAACAAACTGTTACTCCGCGTAGTGATATTAAAACTATGGAAGCATCTAAAACATCTGCAATGCCGGTAGGTTTGGAAGCTTCGGTTTCAATAAAAGAAATGGCCGATATTTTGGCTTTTCTTAAAAATATTCACTGATATGAGTGATGCAAAATTGGGTTTGATGATTTAAATATTCCCAAAGGTTAAACTAACAAAATATTTTCATACTTTGTTATTGATTAGTACACCAGGTACACATACTTGCTCCTGCCGAAGAAACCCGCATTGCTAACAAAAATCTGTAACAGAATTTTGTAAAGATTTGCATCAATAATAATCAAACTAACATGTATGAAAACAATTTTTTTAAAGTGTTTACATAGCTGGCATCTTTATTTACTTATTGCACTGTTGTTACCACCACTGATAAAGGCCCAAAGTTCTGCAGGGCTTATTGTGAAAGGAATCGTGAGTGAGAGTAAAGGACCCTTAGCAGGTGCTTCCGTTGCAGAAAAAGGAACGCCAAATTCCACCTTAACTAACGAAGATGGAAGCTTTACTTTAAGAGTTTCCCGATCTACTGCAATACTTGTTTTTAGCTTTGTAGGTTACAAAAGTACAGAGGTAAAAGTTGCAGGCCGTTCGTATATCAACTTAGTATTGGAATCCGCTGTGGGCGAGCTTTCTAATGTAGTTGTGACAGCTTTGGGTATTACAAGAAGCAAGCGGTCACTTGCTTATTCTGTTGGTGAAGTTAAATCAGAAGACCTGGTGAAAGCATCAAACCCGAATCTATTAAAATCATTAGACGGCAAAGTAAGCGGGGTCAACTTAACTAACCTTAGCAGTGATCCAACATCTTCAGTATTGGTAAACATTCGGGGTACTACAACAATGCCTTCACTAAGCAGCGGCACTGATGTTTCAGTAAGATCTCAACCACTTTATGTTATAGATGGAATCCCTGTTGGCGCACAAACTTTTACTCCAAAAGATGGTGTTGATTTCGGAAATATTCTTTCCCAGTTAAACCCTGAAGATGTTGAAAGTGTTACCATTTTAAAAGGCGGAAGCGCAGGCGCTTTATATGGCGCCGAAGGCGGCAACGGTGTGGTGATGATTACTACAAAATCAGGAAGAGGTGGTAAAAAAGGCCTTGGCGTTTCGTTCACTTCTTCTGCGGTGTGGGATCAGCCTTACCAGTTTATTGAAGAGCAAACAGACTATGGGCAAGGTGAAAGAGCTTTCGAATGGCAATACGATAATACTGATACCTGGGGACCAAAGCTTGATGGAAAGTTTAGTGCAGATTACTGGGATGTTGCGGCGCAGGAATGGCAAAACGGTCCAATGCTTTCCTCAGATGAAAACAGGGTTAAAGCTTATTTGCAAACAGGCAATACTTTATCTAACAATATAAGCGTGCATGGTAATTATGATAAAGGATCATTCCGTTTATCGCTTTCCAATATGGATAATAAAGGTGTTATGCCAAACACTAAAACGAATCAGACCTCAGTAAGTCTTAATACAGAATATAAGCTTACTGATAAGATCAGGGTTTCGGTTAGTACAAGTTATATCAGAACTTATTCACCAAATAAAGCGAACATCACAGGCTCTAACAGTATATTAAATAATCTTCTTTTTAATTTTCCATCCAACCTTCAACCTCTTTCTGCCATGAGAAGTTATTGGCTGAAAGGATATGAAGGCATTCAGCAAAATGGCGCTATCATGAATGATAACGGTGTTGATGTGGAAACTGATAATCCATGGTGGACTACTTATGAAAAAGTACATCGTTTTACCCGTGATAATTATTTTGGAAAACTGCAATTAGATTGGCAATTAACGAACAGGTTTGCATTGTTACTTCGTACAGGCATGGAAAATGTGAAAGAGAACTATGAACTAAGACAATCGTGGGGGAACACTAATATGAGTGATAAAGCTTCTAACGGTGATGGCCAATTTATAACCGGCAATAACAACAGTCTTCTTGCAAACAGCGATGCAATACTTACTTACAATAATAATTTTGGCAAGCTTTCTTTAACAGCGTCTGCCGGAGGAAATTATACTTATTCCAATAATGGAAGTTTAGAAAATACTGCAGGCAGGCTTTCTGCGCCTTCTATTTTTACGTTGAACAATGCAATGCCGGGCCAGTTAAATGTTTCGGCTTCCGGTTGGGGAATTGGCCAGGCATATAGCGTGTATGGCACTGCTACATTGGGTTACAACAACCAGCTTTATTTAGATGTAACCGGTCGTAACGATTGGAAAGGGATCTTAAGTGAAGAGAAAATTCATTACTTCTATCCTTCTGCATCGCTTAGCTGGATTGCTTCAGAGTCTTTTAAACTGCCTGAAGCTTTTAATCTGCTTAAAGCCCGTGTGGCAGTTGCTGATGTAGGAAATGGTTTAACAAGAAGAAGATCTGTAGACACGTATTCTTATGATGCCAGCAACTGGGGAGCGATTAAAACAGTAAATATTTATGCTTCATTAGTTGATCCGAATATCAAGGCACAGCATTCGGTGACAAAGGAAGCCGGAATAGATTTATGGATGTTTAACAACCGTATCAGGTTCGATTTTACTTACTTTATAAAAGATCAAAAAAACCAGATTGATAATATTCCTACCGTGCAGGGAACCGGTTATTCCGGCATATTAACTAACATAGGTGATGTAAGAAATAAAGGCTACGAATGGGGTTTAACAGTAAGCCCGTTAAAATCAAAAGACTGGAGCTGGGATGTTTCAGCAAGCTTCACGCATTATAAAGCTACCATTACAAGACTGTCTGATAAGTTCGCTCCTAACGGATATGTGTTTGCTGATTACGATGGAAAGACCAGGGTAAAAATTGCAGTAGGTGAAGAGATTGGAAACATCTATGAACAGAATCCTATTTTAAAAGTAAAGACCGGAAAATATGCCGGCCAATATTTATTAAACAGCGAAGGAGGAGAATTTCAAATTTCAGGAGATGAAAGAGATCGTGAAAAGTTAGGCAATTTTAATCCTGATTTTATTTTAGGATTGAACACAACTTTAAGGTATAAACAATTTTCTTTGAACCTTGTTGGCAGCCTTCGTAAAGGCGGAAAATATGTTTCAGTGAACCAGCAATATCTTGAATCAAACGGAAGAGTGGCTACTACATTAGGTTCCGGGCCAAACAATCCATGGTGGATGGGTGGCCGTGATCCCGAGCATGGCGGCCTGCCATGGCCTGCTGCAGGCGCAAGCAGGTTTGATGCTATCAACGCTAATAATGATCCGCAACGCAGTGACTGGAAGGATGCAAGCTATGCAAAAGGCGTTTTTATTAATCCCGATTATACAGGTGATACTCCAGGCGATGCTGATTATATCGTTAATGGCGCTGACCCGAATAATACTTTTTACCAGATTCCTTATAATAGTTATGGTGATGTTATATGGGATTTTGCTTCAACAAGAACCTTCGATGCAACCAATTTTAAAATGAGGGAAATGTCTCTTTCTTATACATTACCAAATAAGTTTACGAGCATGTTAAAACTAAGCAATGTAATGTTTTCTCTTATTGGGCGCAATGTATTTCAATGGAATAAATCGGGCAGGCATGAAGATCCCGAATCAGCATTTACCGGCGTCGGCACAAGCCAGGGTGTGTTAAGAGCAACGTTGCCAGGCATTCGTTCTTACGGAGTTAAACTTGGGATAGAATTCTAATTGAACACAACAATTATTTCATAAACAAAAATGGAAGTATGAAATCGTTTATAAAAATTATATTCCTAACCATCTTACTTGGAGACATAACATCCTGCAATAAAGATGCCTTGCGGCGTGATGATAGTTTGCAACAATTAAATGCTACAGAATCAGTAAATGACCCATTTCTTTTATCATCAATCATTAAACAAACTGCATTGTTTTACCAAAACATGGGTTATGAAAATAGTAAACTTCCCGGCGCTGTGCAATATATGGTAAGAAATTACCAGGGCGGTGACAATTATTATTCAGGTTTTAAATCGCCTGCAAATGATATGTATGATGCAATGAATATTCTTAAGCTCGTTGATGGTTCCATAGGGTTAGCAGATAAAAGAGGATCAATGGTTCATAAAGGCATTTTCACCATTTTCAGGGCATTGCTTTTTTCTTTCATGACAGACTTTTATGGTGATGTATATTATTCAGAAGCACTTAAAGGACGTGAAGGAATTTTATATCCTAAATACGATAAGCAGCAGGATATTTATAACGGATTATTAAGTGAGCTTGAGCAGGCCAACACGCTTATAGCACAAGGCACAGAAACTATCTCACCAGCTTACGATCTTATGTTTGGCGGTGATAAAGTACAATGGCAAAAGTTCGCAAACTCTTTACGGCTGCGGTTATTGATGCGTGCCTCAAACAAACTCACAGATGCCGGCGCAAAGATGCAGGCTATTGTAAACAATCCCTCAGCCACACCAATTTTTAATGAAGCAAATGATAATGCATCTATTTCATACATAGGTACTACCGCAGAAAATTCATGGAGAGGTGGTACTTTAAACTGGAGTAATTATGAAGAATTTGATAAAAGAAGACCTTGTAAAACACTCGTTGACAAGCTAACTATTTATAATGATCCGCGTTTATTTGTGTGGATTGCGCCGGTTGAAAAGCCCTGGACAAGCGATCCTGCGCTGAATGGTGTTGAGTTTCCTACAACTGATCCTAATGGGTATAATTACACTTCTACCTGGGAATACATCAATCGCACTAATCCCGATATTGCTGCGCAGTCTATAAACATTATAGATTCAAATAAGGTTTATGTTGGATTTATCGCTGGTATGAACGGTGATTTCAAAAATGGAAATGGTCATTACAATACACAAGCTGGCGGTGTAGTAGGGAACTTTAAGGTATCTAAGTTTTCACAGTTGTTCAGGCAAAATAGTCATCCGTTATTAAAGGCCATGATAATGAACAGTGATGAAGTTCAATTTATTCTTGCAGAGGCAGC
>CAXSDW010000129.1:0-8037 GCA_964236235.1 uncultured Chitinophagaceae bacterium | reverse complement strand
TTGCTGTTGGCGGGAGATAGTTGACAGATGACAGATGACAGATGACAGATGACAGTTGACAGTTGACAGATGACAGATGACAGATAACAGTTGTGAGTTATCAATTAGGAATTCAAAATTGGAAATCGGAATTGAAATTATAAACCATGTTCACTAACTAAATAAATGAGCGCTGCCATAACTCCGGCGCCAAGATTTAATTCTCTTTCACTTACATTTTCAAATACATCAGTGGCTGCATGGTGAATATCAAAATACCTTTGGCTATCTACGTTTAATCCTGCAAGTGATACGCCGATTTCTTTTAGTGGCTCTACATCCGACCCACTTTCACCTGCATCAATGTCATCTGAATCATATGGCTTAAAAAGATTTTTCCATTGCATTATTTTATTCAGCTTGTCTGCATTCATGTCTAATCTAAAACCTCTTGGCGTGAAGCCGCCGGCATCACTTTCTATTGCAAAAATGTGGTGTTCATTTTTACTCTTAGCATCTTCAAGATATTTTTTTGAACCTCTGCCACCGTTTTCTTCATTGGCAAATAATACTGCTCTTATAGTTCGTTTGGGATGGATGCCGCACGCTTTAATTGTTCTTAAAACTTCCATGCTTTGTACCACGCCACTTCCATCATCATTAGCGCCTTCGGCAAGGTCCCAGCTATCCAAATGCCCGCCAACAGTAATAATTTCATTGGGAAATTCGCTTCCTTTTATCTCTCCTGCTACATTATAGCCGGTTGTATCCGGCAACATTTTGCAGGTGGTTTTAAAATACGCCTGTATATTATTTCCAATCTTTAATTGTTTACCTAAATATTCAGCATCGTTAGTGCTTATTGCAACAGCAGGTATCTTGGGAAATGAATCATTGTAAACAGTTACGCCTGTATGAGGATAATCATCAAGGTTGCTCGCAAGTGATCTTACAATTGCACCAACAGCGCCATACTTTGCAGCCTGCGCCGGGCCTCTTGTTCTTGATACGCCGCTTTCTCCATACGCCTGAAATGTTCTTATGTAAGTCGGGTTCATAGGAAAATTAAAAAAAACAATCTTGCCTTTAATATTTTTTATTCCTTCCTGGCTTAATTGCGCAAGACTATTAATTTCAATTACAGGTGCGGTGATGCCTTTTATTCCTGTTCCTTCAGAGTTACCTAAAGCACATAACTTAAGCGAATATTTTTTTCCTGATGGCAATATAATCCGGCCTTCTTCCTTTTCTCCTCTTACCCAATGAGTAACCATACATTGCTGAAGATATACAGTATCAGCGCCGATATCTTTCATCATTTTTGCAGTAAGTGCAACTGCTTTAAAAAACTGCGGAGAGCCTGAAAGCCTTGCGCCTGCTTGTTTACAAAGTGTATGCAAATTTGTGTAAGCAGTACTGTTGGTCATTGTTTCATCAATAATTTTTTTTATCATTACAGAATCATCAACCTGGGTAAATGCCGTAATCTTTATAAAACAAATTATAACTGCTAACGCAAGTTTCTTCATACAAAAATTTTTGGGAACGAAACATTAACTATCTAACCATAACTATTTTATCAACTATATACCTTGACTCACCACGCCAGGGCAGCGTGCTGATCTTCTCTTTATAATGAACACTTATATCTCTTCCTTCCAGCAGCGACAGAGAATCGGCTACTGATTTATCATCTACAGAAAACTGCCACATATTATTTATCATCACTCCGCCATTTGTAGCATTAATTCCGCCAAGGTTTATCTCGCCTTCGTAAGTTTTAAAAACATATCCTTTGTGAGAAAATTTTATTAAACGGCCGGCCCTGTTACCATCACTGTAAGTATAGGTAACATTTATCAAAATGTATATAGTAAGAAATATAACGATAATGGCAACTATCCAATATAAAAATCTCCGCATAAAAAAGTTTCCGCAAACATAAACAATAAAATAATAAATGTTGTTTGAACCAAAGGCATTTGTTCAATATTAAGCAAGTAGTTTTGCGATAGCTAACAGTACATTATGCTTAGCTCAACTGCATAATTTTTTTGCTTTCAATATGTAAAAATTATAGCAATAAATTTGCAGCTAATTTTAAGTTTTATTAAATAAAGAAATCATGAACATTGGAATTGTATGTTATCCAACATTTGGCGGAAGCGGCGTACTGGCAACGGAATTAGGCAAAGCACTGGCCGACAAAGGCCACAATATACATTTTATAACTTACCAGCAACCGGTAAGGCTTAGCGGGTTTCATGCAAATATTTTTTATCATGAGGTTAGAGTTCCTACTTATCCTTTATTTGATTACCCGCCTTATGAAACTGCTTTAGCAAGCACAATGGTAGATGTAATTTTAAATAATAATGTACAATTGTTGCACGTGCACTACGCCATACCGCATGCTTCTGCAGCGTTTATGGCAAAGCAAATTCTCGCCAAGCAAGGCATAAAAATTCCGGTGATCACAACATTGCATGGCACCGACATAACACTTGTGGGAAGAGATAAAACGTATTCGCCTGTAGTTACGTTTTCAATGAATGAAAGTGATGCCATCACTGCTGTTTCAAAAAATCTTCGTGATGAAACTTTCCGGAATTTTAAGATGGAAAAAGACATCGAAGTAATTTACAATTTTGTAGATGTAAAGCGTTTTAACCGCAAACCTATTGATGCTTTTAAAAAAGTAATTGCGCCGAACGGAGAACACATTTTATTACATGCTTCTAATTTTAGAAAAGTAAAACGTGTAGATGATGTTGTAAAAATTTTTGTAAAAGTAAATGAAGAAGTGCCTTGTAAATTGCTCTTTGTAGGAGATGGACCTGAAAGGAGTTCAATTGAAAGAATGTGCCGTGAAAGCGCTGCACATAACGATATCCGGTTTTTAGGTAAGCAGGAAGAAATGGAAGATATATTAGCCGTGACAGATTTATTTTTATTGCCAAGTGAATATGAAAGCTTTGGCCTTGCAGCGCTTGAGGCAATGGCTGCGGAAGTACCTGTAATTTCCAGTAATGCGGGCGGGCTACCTGAAATTAATATAAATGGTTACAGTGGTTTTTTAAGTAACGTGGGAGACGTGGATGATATGTGTAAAAACACTTTATCGCTGCTAACGGATAAGCAAAAATTTGTTCAGTTTAAGCGCAATGCGCTGGAGCAGGCAAAAAAATTCGACATCAATATTATAGTTCCTGCTTATGAAGATTTGTACAAAAAATTTGTAAGTTGATATTACCTGTGCAGCCACTGCTCAGGATTAATATTATTATTTTCTTTCATTAATATTAATAGTACTTCTCCCTGGCCATCATCATTTTCGCCTGCTTTACCAATCACCTGGCTTGTACTTACTTTTTGCCCACGCTGTACACTTACTGAAGATAGATTGCTATACACAGTAAAATATTTTCCATGTTTGATGAACACGGCCTGCTTATCATCAATATAGCTTACCAGTGTAACCTCGCCTTCAAAAACGGCTTTAACCGGGCTGCCAACCTGGGTTCCAATTGTTACTCCGGGATTTTCGCCTGTGATCTTTGTATCAGGTATTGTATAAGAGCCGTAATGGATGAGTATTACACCATTAACCGGCCATGGCAGCGCACCACGGTTTCTTTCAAAGTCCGCATTTAAGGCTCTGTCAGCCTCTGATGAAACCAAAACACTTCCTGTATTTTTGAGTGGTTTGATTACGGCCGTATTTGTTTTGGTGCTGCCGGCATCTGTTTTACTATCAGCATTTACTTTTGTTTTGTTTAATGCTGCAAGCCTTTCTTTATTTTCTGCTTCGGCCTTTTTTCTTGCAATGTCTATTTCCCTTTTTATCATTACAGCAATTACATTTTTCAGCTTGGCATCCTGCTTTCTTTTATTGTTAATCTGGGCTGCTAATTCTTTTTGCCGCCCTTTTAATTTGGTTACTATTGTCAGCTTTTCTTTCTGCTGATTTTCAAGTTCATTCATTTCCTTACTCTTTTCCTGCAGAGCAACATTTTTTTTCTGTTTATTGCCGGAGAGCTCGCCAATGCGCTGCTGTAGCAGGTTCTGCGTGTGAATTATGTTTTCTCCCTGCATTTCCCTGTACGTACGATATGATTTGAGGTATGTGATTCTCTTAATCGCATCATTAAAACTCGATGCAGAAAATATGAAGTTTAAGAAATCATAGTTGTTCCGCGTCTTGTAAGCATACACCATACTTTTAGCATATTCCTGCTTTAATGTATCCAATACTTTTGAAAGTTTAGAAACTTCTTTTTGAGAATTATTTATATCAGATTCAATAAATTTAAGCTGGCCGGCAATGTTCTCAATCACATTATCCTGCAGATTAATGCGCTTATTTATAGTATTTAATATTCCTATATTAGCTTTTGTAGTAGTACGGGTTTCATTTAATATTTTTTCGGTTTCTTCTATTTCTTTTTTTAGCTGCTGCCGCTGTTTTAGTAAATCATCTTTATTGGCTGAAGATTGTGCCAGTGCTGTGTTTAAGTAGAGCAGGCTAATTATAAGTATGGTTAAAATACTTTTAAACATTCATAAGATTTAATATGTTCAAAAATAATGATTTGATATTGCAATGCCTTTAGAAATCATAAGAATTAATTGCTAAATCGCGACTATCAATTATTATAAAAGAGTTGTAAGCCACACTTTGCTATTACTCATTTGGTCGCTATCTGTTATCTTCATAACAGATAAATTTAAAAATATGACAGTCAAAAAAAGAACCTGGCATTTCATTACTTTAATATTCCTGTTTCTGATTATTACTTCATTTAATAATGAAGCTAAATATGATTTTGTTTTGGATCAGGTAAAAGTTGAAGGCGGATATATTTCGGGCAAATTAAATTCTGCAGGTGATATTCATATTTTTAAAGGTATTCCTTTTGCAGCGCCTCCTGTTGGCGATCTGCGCTGGAAGGCGCCCCAGCCCGTTCAGCCCTGGAACGGCATAAAAATTTGCGATCAATTTAGCGCAAGCCCTATGCAGGCAAAGCCTGCTCCTTTTAGTATGTGGAGCGTAGAATTTTTGATACCAAAAGAACCTATAAGTGAAGATTGTTTATACCTTAATGTTTGGACAGGCGCTACATCTGTAAAAGCAAAACGACCGGTAATTGTTTGGATATATGGTGGCGGCTTTCAAAGCGGAGGCAGCGCTGTTCCAATATATGATGGCGAAGCAATGGCAAAGAAAGGGATCGTATTTGTGAGCATCAATTACCGTGTTGGCATTTTTGGTTTTTTTGCGCATCCTGAATTAACGAAGGAATCAGGTAATAAAGCTTCAGGAAATTATGGATTAATGGATCAGATTGCTGCATTAAAATGGGTACAAAAAAACATTGCAGCGTTTGGAGGCGATCCAAATAATGTAACCATTGCAGGCCAGTCTGCAGGCTCTATGAGTGTAAATTGTTTAGTGGCATCACCACTTGCAAAAAACCTTTTTCAAAAGGCAATTGCTGAAAGCGGCGCAAGTCTTGTCTCAGGCCCATTTGGAGGTACAACATTACAAATGGCTGAACAGGATGGAGAAAAAACAGCAGATAGTTTGCATGCATTATCACTCTCTGACTTAAGAAAAATTGCTGCCGAAGAATTAATGAAAGCGCCACAAACTTTACACGGACCAATCATTGATGGTTATGTTTTGCCGGAGGCCATCGGCAGCACTTTTACACAAGGCAAAGAAAATAAAGTAAGCCTTCTTACAGGCTGGAATGAAGATGAAGGATTATTATTTGGTCCATTAAAAACCGCATATGCATTTAGAAAAGACGCTGAAAAAAATTATGGGACAGATGCGCAAACATTCCTGCAGTACTATCCCGCTACTACCGATTCTATAGCTGCAATTTCGCAATTAAAACTTTCACGTGACCAGATCTTTGGTGTACAGAATTATACATGGGCAAATGTTCAAAGCAGCCACGGATCTAAAGTATATGTTTATCGTTTTACAAGAAAAGTTCCTGCAACAGGCGAGTATATTAAGTACGGAGCTTTTCACACAGGTGAAGTGCCTTATGCTTATGATAATTTACAATTTGTTAACCGCCCATGGCAACAGGCAGATCACGAACTTGCAACAATAATGTCATCTTACTGGGCAAATTTTGCAAAGACAGGAAACCCAAATGGAAATGGTCTTCCTGAATGGGAGGCGTATAATACTACTGATAAAAAAATAATGATGTTTGGTTTAAAGGCTGAAACCAAACATATTCCTGATGCGGCATCCCTGGATTTTTTATATAAGAAAATTGATAGAAAGTAATTTCATAATTCAATACTGGTGCAGTCTCCGGATCTAATCAACTTTTTTGATTCTTTAAAATATAATTTTTCCACATTAGTATTCCTGCAAAAATTGGAATGCAAACGATAATTGCTAAAATCATATTTTGAAGTTTGAATTGGAATTATACGAACTATACAATTCTTCAATCGCCCTGAAATCATTTGAGATCATTGATAATTCTTTATCGGTAAATGCATTTTTGTTAGCTGGCATATTTGCGCTATAAGCAGATTAAGATAGATATGCTTTTCGGATCAATGCGCTTCTAACCAGTTCTCACCAACGCCAACTTCAGCATCAGAAGGTACATTATTTGGTAGCTGCAATGCGGTTTGCATACAATCTATTATGATCGGTTTTATCATTTCTACTTCTTCTTTATGTGCATCAAATACCAACTCATCATGTACCTGCATTATCATTTTTGAGCGTAAAGAACGCTTCTTAAATTCATCATGAATCTTTATCATCGCCAATTTTATCATGTCTGCAGCGGTGCCTTGGATGGGAGAATTTATAGCGTTTCTTTCTGCATAACCACGAACTGTAAAGTTAGAAGAATTAATATCTTTAAGCCAGCGCTTGCGGCCCATCAGTGTTTCAACGTAACCATTTTTTCTGCAAAAATTAATTGAGTCATCCATATATTTTTGAATGTTCGCAAACTCTTTTTTGTATGTTTCAATAATCTCTTTTGCTTCGCCACGTGATATACCCAAATTCTCTGAAAGACCAAAAGCACCTTGTCCATAAATGATCCCGAAATTTACACTCTTAGCTTTGTAACGCATTTCCTTTGTAACATCTTCTTCAGCTACATGAAACACTTTGGATGCTGTTGCAGTATGAATATCTGTTCCCTTTTTAAACGCATCACACATAGCAGCATCGCCACTTATAGCCGCAACAATACGCAATTCTATCTGCGAATAATCTGCAGAAATTATGCAATGATCACTGCCTCTTGGTATAAAAGCTTTTCTTATTTCACGGCCTCTTTCAGTTCTTACCGGAATATTTTGCAGATTTGGATTATTGCTGCTAAGCCGCCCTGTTACTGCAATTGCTTGTCCGTAACAAGTGTGCACACGACCTGTTTTTTTATTTATGATTTGCGGTAAAGCATCTACATAAGTTGATTTTAATTTGGTAAGCTCACGATAGCCCAGAATGTCATCAACAATTTTATTTTGGTGCGATAATTTCAGCAATACATCTTCACCTGTTGAATATTGTCCGCCTTTTGTTTTTCTTCCTTTAGCATCAAGTTGAAGTTTCTCAAATAATACTTCGCCCAACTGTTTTGGGGATGATAAATTAAATCGTACACCAGCCTGCGAATACACACTTTCTTCGCAACGCTTTGCTTCCACTTCCAGTTCTTTGGAATAAAGATTTAAAAAATCCATATCTACTTTCACGCCTTCATGTTCAATATCCAAAAGCACTTTTACCAGCGGCGCTTCTACTTCATTAAAAACTTTTTCTACCTTTTTACTTTTTAAATGAGGAACAAAAATTTTCTTCAATTGAAGTGTGATGTCTGCATCTTCTACTGCATATTCTTTTATTTTTTCAATCTCAACTTCTCTCATCGTTCCCTGGCCCTTTCCTTTTTTACCAATCAGATCTTCAATAGGAATAGGAAGATAACCGAGGTATTGTGCACTCAGCATATCCATGTTGCGCCTGCCTTCTGACTCAATTACATAATGTGCAAGCAT
>CAXSDW010000128.1:0-8044 GCA_964236235.1 uncultured Chitinophagaceae bacterium | reverse complement strand
TAAAGGCCATGATAATGAACAGTGATGAAGTTCAATTTATTCTTGCAGAGGCAGCAGCAAGAAGTTTAATTTCCGGAGATGCAGATGCTTACTATCGCAAGGGGATCACTTTATCAATGGAGCGATGGGGTGTTTCGGATGATGTAATAGCAACTTATCTTGCTCAAGCCAGTATTGCTTTGCCGGCAGACAATGCAGGTAAACTTATTAAAATTGCAGATCAAAAATGGCTGGCATTATTCCTTGTTTCTGCTGAAACGTATCTTGACATACGCCGTACAGGATTACCAAATATTTTTAAGAATGGGAATTTAAGTACTTACGAATTTCCGTTGCGTTATCGCTATCCTGGTGGTGAGCTTGGTCAAAATAAAGATGCTTATGATGCAGGTGTTAGTTCTTTAAGTCCTGCTGTTGATGATGAATTTTCAAAAATGTGGTTGTTGCAATAAAGTAATTATTTGATGTGTTATTTGACAATTATATTGTATTTACAGCCAATGAAATTCCTTTGGCTTAAGGAAATATAAGATGCCTTTATAACCTGTGATCAATAACCAGATATCAATTACCGAATCATTTCATGAACAGAATTTTGTTTCTTTTATTTCTTTTATTCTTTGCAGAAATATACAACTGCGAGGCATCGCCTCAACCGGATACACCCTTCAAACAAGCAATCTCTGTTAAGTACAATCTTCCTGAATCATTGAAAGGAAGTGTGCTGAAGAAAGTAGTGGTGGATTATAATGATATAATTTATGTGCTTACTGATAAAGGTTTATACAGGGTGAATGATAAAGATTTAGTGCCGGATATTCGTTATACACCATTGGCAAAAAAGATACCGGTTGACATAACTATCCAGGAAGGCAAAGGGCATTTATATTATTTGTACGAAGATAAAGTGCTCACCAATGGTTACGCAGGTTTGTTTTATAAAATATTGCCCAAACAAAAATATTCAATGATAGCTGCAGCTGAGGATGGCAGTGTGCTTTTAGCCGGTGATAATGCAGTAAGCTTATGTAAAGATGGTAAGTTTATTGATATTCCACAGCCACCTGGTAAGTTGCTTTCTATCCAGGTTTATGAAGGAAATTATTATGCGCTAAGCAGCGATGCGGTATACCACTTTAAAGGAGATCAGTTAATAGTACTGCATAAAGGAACAAGCCTAAAATCAATTAGTTTCAGGAAAGATCAAATGATACTTGCGACAGCAAAAGGTTTTTATGGCATTCGCCTGTCTAATGGCGATTCCACGTTTTCACTACAAACCAAAGTACCTGTTCAGGATATTGATTATTTGCAAACAGTTGATGGAAATATCTGGGCAGCAACAATAGACGGAGCTTACATGCAGGAACCTGCAGGGATTTACAGATACTATGCTTCCAAAAGATGGCTGAATGAAAATAAAGTGACAGGAATAGCATCAGATAGCAAAGGAAATGTTTACCTGTTAACTCCGACTGGTCTTAATAAGATTGAATTTATTTCTCAAACTTTATTTCAAAAGGCAACCTACTTTCAGGACATAATAAGGCAGCGCCATATTCGCTATGGATTTATATCAAATGTTACGTTTACAAAGCCAGGTGATATTGCAACTGCCCAATTAACTGACACAGACAATGATGGATTGTGGAGCGCTTTTTATCTTGGCAGCCAGGCTTTTCGCTATGCAGTTACAAAAGATAAAACGGCTAAACGCTATGCCTGGGAAGCGTTTGAAGCTTTTGAAAGAATACTTTCTGTAAATCCGCTTAAAGGATTTCCTGCAAGAACTTTTGAGCGCAAAGGGTTTAAAAATTCTGATCCTGAACGATGGCATGATTCGCCGGATCCGGAATGGGAATGGAAAGGTACTACCAGCAGTGATGAATTTGTGGGCTATATTTTTGTAGCTGCTGTATTGCATGATATGGTAGCAGAAAATGCAACAGAGAGAAAACGGATCGCTGATTTTATTGATAAAATTCTCACTCATATTATTCAAAATAACTACCAGCTTATTGATGCGGATGGTAAGCCAACAATGTGGGGAAGATGGAATCCTGAATACATAAATTCAATTCCGCCCACTGTTGGTGACAGGAAGCTTGGCAGTGTTATTATAATCGCAGGCTTACAATTAGGGTATGCTCTTACGGGCAAAGAAATATATAAAACAGAAGCCTTCCGCCTGATGAAGGAATATGGTTACATGAAAAACATCCTGGTATCTTATAATGAAATAAAACCTACAAAAGGTGTGATGCATCTGGGTGTTGATATTGGAAGCGGCAACTGGAACCACTCTGACGATGAAATGGCTTTTTTAACTTATTGGGTGTTGTATCATTTTGCTTTTAATAAAGAATTGCAGCAGCAATATAAAAACGTTATTACTGATCACTGGCAAATGGAAAAGCCGGAAAGAAATGCACTTTGGAATGTAATCACATTAGGGACTGTTGGCAACTTTGATAAAGAATCAACCTTGTGGCATTTGAGAGAATTTCCTATGGATTTAATTCGGTGGGATGTAAAAAATTCGCAGCGGAAAGATATTGTTTTGCTGCCTCCTGATTTTCGTGAGCAGTTAACAAAAGATCTATTGCCACCAGGCGAAACACCCATTCATCGCCACAATGCAAATGCTTTTGAACTGGATGGAGGCGAGGGCGGCATATCCGAATTGGCCGGCGATGAATACCTGTTGCCATACTGGATGGCACGTTATCTAAAAGTTATTGAGTAAGTGCAATCATTCAAATTTTTCAAAATGAAATTGCCGGTCACATTGATTCTTCTTGTACTTCTTTTCTATGTCGTTAGGGGCCAGAAGTCAGTACATGACATTGCATTCTTGCAGGAATATCATGAAGCTTATCCAGTAGGAAAATCGCCGCAGGAAAATGAAGTAAGAAGCATCGCGGTTGATAATAAATTAACAGTATGGATTGCAACTGCAGCAGGAATATACTCTAAGAAAAAAGATGATACGGTATGGAATTCTCTTTTTACAAATGATGCAGACAATGGGCCAGCGTATGCAGTTGCTGCAGATGATCAATCTTCTATATGGATGGGCACGTGGAAGGGAGTTTATCTTTATCAGGATAATACATTAAAATATATACCGGGTACCAGCGGCCCCATCTCAGTTATTTGTATTGCCAGAGAAGGAGTGTATGCATTAGGCCCAAAGGGAGTGTGGTTATATAACGGCACTGCATTCATAAAAAAAGAATACCATATTGCACAATCAGTAAGAAGCGCAATTTCTGATGGTAATAATGGTATTTGGGTAGCTACAGATGTAGGTTTATATCATTGTAACCAAAAGGAAACAAAGTATTATTATCAGACAAATATTTTGATAAGCGCCTATGTGAAAGGATTGGCAATTGATACGCAGAAGAAGCTTTGGGTGGGAGGTTTAGGTGGTGTAAACATTTTAAAAGAAGAGAAAAGAGATCGAATGATTACGTCAAAAGAAGGATGCCCTTCTATCTATGTGAATTGTGTAAAGCGATCACCTGAAGGAGCAATGTGGGTAGGAACAAAAGTGGGTGTAGTTCGTTACATGCCCGATGGGAGCCACTCTCTAAGGTTTAGCCGGCGCTGGCTCCTTGATGACCAGGTGAATGATATTGCTTTCGATACAGAAGGTAATGCCTGGATCGCTACATCAAAAGGAGTGAGTGCACTAAAGAAAAAGAAAATGACTCTTGCTCAAAAACAGGATTATTTCTATGATGTATTAATGAAAAGACATATCCGTGAGCCGTGGATTGCAGGCCAATGTCATTTGAAAATTGAAGGCGATGTAAACTCCTGGCAACCCGAAGACGATGATAATGATGGCGAGTACACAGGAAACTACCTTGCCATGGAAAGCTTCCGGTATGCTGTTACCAAAAAGTATTGATGCAAAAGAGAACGCACATAAAGCGTTCAATTTTTTAAAGCAATTGCAAGAGGTAACCGGCAGCAATGGATTCTTTGCCCGCTCTATTGTTCCTGTTGAATGGGCGAGCCATGTACATGATGCAAACGAAACGTTAACTGAAAAACAAAAAATTGATGAACTGGTAAAAGAGCCTCGTTTTAAACCGGTAGAAACCCGATGGAGAAAATCAAAAGACGGTAAATGGCTTTGGAAGGGAGACGCCAGCAGCGATGAGATGTGCGGCCATATGATGGGTTATTATTTTTATTATGAATTAGCGGCAGATAAAACCGAAAAAAATATTATCCGTAAACATGTGGCGAGTATAGCAGATCATCTTATTGCTAATAATTTCAACATGATGGATATTGACAGCACACATACACGCTGGGCTGTGTGGTCTCCAGACCAATTAAACCGTGACCCGGAATGGATACCTGATCGTAATCAAAACTCAATGGAGCTATTGGCTTTTTTAAAACTTGCTTACCACATGACGGGTAATATAAAATACCAGCAACATTATTTGCACCTCATTAATGAAGAACATTATCTTGATAACATGGTGGAAACAACCAACCAAAATCCTGCATGGTTCATTTATTTTGATGTGATATTACAGGCTTATGTTTATCCTATTTTGCTCAGATGCGAAACTGATCCAAAGCTGCTTGCCTTCTACCGGCAACACATTGATAAGTGGATGGAAAAACGTCGGAATGATAAAAATCCGCTTATCAATTTTCTGTACAGTTACGCAACAAATAAAAATACGGAGCTTGCTTCTTCTGTTGATTTTTTACAAGACACACCTCTCGATTTAATTGACTGGACAATTGATCATACAAAAAGGGAAGATGTAAAAATAGTGCGTTATCCTGTACTTGATGAACAGCAGGTTGATCAGTTGCCTCCTGCAAGTATTCGCTCAGTAGTGCGGTGGGATAAAAATCCCTGGGCGGCGATAAACGGTTATCCTAACATGGAACGTGAACCTGTGTTCTGGTTGTTGCCTTATTGGATGGGGAGGTATTTGAAGATGATTGAATAATGTAAATACTATTGAGTTGGTAAAGCATTTTTAATTGATCTATCATTGCCTTAATAAAAATAAGGAAACATATTCCCTCAAAAAGAATGCGAATTTATATCACGATTCTATAGATAAGAGAACTCAATTAAGTAACGATTTTTTTCTTTTTTCTTCGGTTTGAGAACCTCTTTTTATAAAGTTGAATGTTATTGAGAGTCCCATAAATTGGGCTTTAGAAGTTGATAATTTCCCATCAAAAAAATAGTTGCCCTGGAACACAGTTACAACTAATCTGTTGTTTGGAGCAAAATTTATACTGTTTGTAAGCTCTGTTAAAAAATTTTGGTTAGCTCCAAAAACACGCCCTGCTCCAAGCGTCAATGCTTCAGAAAACCGGCCCTTTGAAAACACATTTATGGTAGGTAATATCTCAGTAAAATAAATGCTATCGCTTTTCGTAAGGTTCAATCTGCCGACCATTAATCCAATGTCAAATATTCCATAAGTTCTTCCCACCTCAGCTGTTACAAACATTTTTTGATTAAAATTCCCTATAGCATTCGTGTATACACAGGTTCCAAAAGAAGCGTAATAATAATGCGGTTCCTTTTCCCGCTCCTGCGTATAAGCTTTGCAATAAGCAATGAGAAGAAATAAAAAGTAAATACTTTTTTGTTTTGTCATTTTAAAAAAAATATTATCAGATCAGATTTTTTAAAATACGTTCACAGTCTGCAATGTTGCCAGTAAAAATTAAACTCCTTCCGCAAAGCAGTTGCCATATCATGCAAAATTATTATCACTTGCGTCCGTCATCAATACTGCTTATACTTTACAGGCCTGATTGATCTTTACTGAAAATATTGTGGATTTATTCATTCTAAAAGACGTTTGTTTAAGAACTAAACAAACATATACAAATGCAATGATAAATGAATAGAAAGGAGAATAAGGCGTTGTTGTTATAATTATCAGGCCCAGGTTATATCTTTCGGATCCAAAGATGCTATGAAATTATTGCTGGTATCTTCGCCTTTAGCCAGCATTTGTTTCATTTCCTGCGGATCAAATATAAGGCCGCCGGGCCCTCCTCCTAAATATATAGCCGGTCGGATTATAAAAATTTTCAATGGCAGTTTATTTTTAAAAGGATTCGAATCCCCATTAGTATTAAAATAATTGTCTACCTGGTTTTGACTTAATCCTGAAGAGATCATTTTTTGTTTTACTAAACTGATATATTCTAATGCTTCATTAAATTGCTGAGGAATAAACAAATCATTTTTACCAACATCGGTAGTAAATATATCAATGGATTTTTGCAGTATAGGAAACAGGCTTGTGTATTCTATATTTTCAGGTTCACTTTTTTCAGGCGATAGAAGAATGGCAAAAATTTCTGTAGCGCCTGCATCAATGGCCGTTTGTATACCAACATATTTTGTTACACCGCCATCTACAAATTGATAATCAGGATTAGGACTACCAGGCACATGCAAATTCACTTTTACAGGCGGCATAAATACAGGCTCACATGCAGAAGCCAAAAGAGCCTTGCGGTAATGATCTGCATTTATTATTTGTGTCACCATGTAATCTGTTGTTTTAACAGATTGCGCATCGTTGGTAAACACTGTTAGCATGCCGTTTTGCAAACATGTAGTTGTAAGAAAAACTTTTTTACCGGACTGTAAAAGTTGCGCATATTTTTCATCGGGGTAATACTTGTTTATCAAATTCCATGCAGGTGTTACATCAAAAAGTGAATGTTCATTAATGCGGTCAACAACATTAAATTTTGTAATAATATCATTAGTGTTGGTAGTAGTGTACACTTCTTCTAACACATCATATTGCTTAAGGGATGCCAATGTAACAATGAGCGAGCCTGCACTGGTGCCAACATAAATATCAAAATCGAGACGCGGATATAGCGCACTTAATTGTTTTAATACACCCACTGCAAAGGCTCCCTTTGAACCTCCGCCACTAATTACCAAAGCTCTGCTCATACCAGAAAAGTTTATTGGTTAAAAGGCTCAATAATTTTTTTCTTTTTACTGATGCGTACACCTAATTGATTTTGAAACCACCAGTTATTATAGTGATAATCACGATGCGCTGTAAACCCAAATGTCAATAGATTTCCCAGGTCTGCAATAACGCCACCGCCTGCAAGCCGCTGGTGGTTTGTGCCCCATAAATAATCTAACATTATATTTATATTACCAACAGTTCCGAAAATACCGGCATTGAAAGTTTTTATTTTTATTGAAGCAACAGGCCCAAAAGCTGCTTGTAATTTTTTACCTGTATAAAAGCCATCGGCTATTGCGCCAACTCTTACTAAATGCTCAACTACTGTTACCTGCGGCTCTAATTGTAAACCGCCAATATATAAGTCAGGTGAAGATTTAAAATTTGTAAGCAAGCCATTATGAAGATTTACATACATTATAAATCCTTTAGGAAATTCTGGATCGTTTTGCGCATTGGAGTTATAAATGCAACAAACAAAAGTCATTAATAACAGAACGATCTGTTTCATGCGCAGGGCGAATAGGTAAGCGTAAAATTAAAAAACTATTTTTAATAAACTATGTGCTCCGGAGAGTTTTCAAAGAATTAGATGATCTAATAATCAAACTTAGTTGCCTCTGTTTCATCATAATGTTCATCATAATGTACAAAGAAGTATACGTACACGGCTCTGCTTAACCTCATAAGCCATGGTTGAAGAATAACTAACAAAACGGAGTTTATAATCAACCAGTAAAAAACCCTGTTATCATTAAACGATATACCTATTAATACCCACCAGGCAACAAATGTAGCCGCAGACAAAGCAATTGCCAGGGCGTAACTTACATAACCGGTTCCATACCAAAAGCCAGGCTCCCCCATATCAAACCTTTGTTTGCATACAGGGCAATTGTCATACATATCAAAAATATATGACAGCTTAACTTTTTTATAAGGATTATTGCTTTTAAACATATCGCCTCTGCGGCATCTCGGGCATCGCATTGTAAATATGCTCCATAAAACATTTGGTGTTGGTTTTCTATCTT
>CAXSDW010000127.1:0-8074 GCA_964236235.1 uncultured Chitinophagaceae bacterium | reverse complement strand
AATTGAGAATTGAGAATTGAGAATTAAATGATGAAGCATACAAAGTTATCACACGCAACTGACTTCTGACTTCTGACAACTTAAAATCGTCAACTATCAACTTTCTTACCAGCATATTTTTTAATTTCATTTAATATCCAAAGAGAAAGCAGCAGCCACATGCATCCAACGCAATAACCTGCAATCACGTCGCTGGCATAATGTACACGAAGATATACGCGGCTTAATCCAATTGCTAAAATTAAAAATGCAAGCCCTATTACCAATGTCCATCTTACCCATTTGTTTTCTAAATTTTGCCAAACTAAGTAAATCAGTAAGCCATAAAAGGTAAAGCTTACCAATGCATGTCCGCTCGGAAAGCTGTACCCACGGGCTTGTTCAAGCAATGGCGTAAGTGGCCGGTTACGGCGGAAAATAAATTTTAATAAAAACATGAGTGATAAACTGGTAATCGCAACCGAAGGTATGCTGATAGTATACCACCGGTTTTTGTTTATAAATAAAAAATAGATAATTAAAATTATGTTGGCAGGTATTAAAAATGTATGTGTGCCGAGAAAGCTGAAAAATTCCATTACATAAGTAATATTATTGTTTTTATATTTTGATAAAAACTCAAAAGCTTTTACATCAAATGCGCTTCTATTATCTTTAAAGATCATTTTAGCAATAAGAATAAAAGTAATTAAAGCGCCGCCAAACATGATAAATAAAGCAGCCACCTGTACTGTTAATAATTGAAGCCCTGCGAATAATTTGATTCCCTTTTTTTGCCTTTCTTCCTGCATAAATTAAAGATACTTGAAACTTCAGAGTACTTTATAACTATGCAAAACTCTCATGAAATGATATTTAATCACGAGGTTTAAAATCAATATAAAAAACACAATCATCAATCAAATCTATATTTGTAAAAAATATAATTACATAAGCCAGCTCTCATCAATATTAGCTAACCCGATTGAATATTTAAAAGGTGTAGGACCGCAAAAAGCAGATCTTTTAAAAAAGGAATTGGGCATTTTTACATTCAAAGATTTACTTGAATTATATCCTTATCGCCACATTGATAAAACCCAAATAACAAAGATTAGTGACATCAATCCTAATACCGGTTATATACAAGTTGCCGGAAAGCTTTCACAGTTTGATATTGCAGGAGAAGGCAGGGCAAAGCGTTTGGTGGCGTACATTCATGATGGCTCAGCAGAATTGGAACTGGTATGGTTCCAGGGAATAAATTGGATCGAAAAAACACTGCATATCGGCACTAAATATCTTGTGTTTGGCAAGGCAGGTTTTTTTATGAATCAGCCGCAGATCACTCATCCTGAAATGGAAGTGCTTACCACAGAAAACGTAGAAGGCAAAAATTTTCTGGAACCAATTTATCCAAGTACGGAAAAGTTAAAATCAAGAGGCTTAAGCGGAAGGCAAATAGGTAAGCTGACATTCCATCTTTTAATGCTTGTTACTGAAAAAGATTTGTGTGAAAACCTGCCGCAACCTGTTATTGAAAAATTGAATTTAATTTCAAGATACAAGGCATTCAGGCAAATACATTTTCCTGTAAGTAATGATGAATACTTGCTCGCAGTAAGACGTTTAAAATTTGAAGAATTATTTCTATCGCAATTACGCTTAGGGCTTATACGGCTTAGCAGGCATAGTTTTTCCAAAGGATTATTGTTCAATAAAGTTGGAGACTTGTTTAACGTTTTTTATAATAATTATTTGCCCTTTGAATTAACCGGCGCACAAAAGAAAGTTTTAAAAGAAATAAGAAAAGATACCGGCAGCGGAAAACAAATGAACCGGCTTTTACAAGGCGATGTAGGCAGCGGAAAAACGATGGTAGCTTTTTTAATAATGCTGATTGCAGCTGATAATGGTTTTCAAAGTTGCTTGATGGCGCCAACTGAAATCCTTGCTAGGCAACATTTTAATACCATCAAAGAATTAATAAAAGACATGCCGTTAAAAGTTAGTTTACTCACCGGCTCTACAACTTCCAAAGCCAGGAAAGAAATATTACATGAATGTGAAAGCGGAGCGCTTACTATATTAACAGGCACACATGCTGTGATTGAAGAAACTGTCCGGTTTAGGAATTTAGGTCTTGCCATTGCAGATGAACAACATAGATTCGGTGTGGCACAGCGGGCAAGGTTATGGAAAAAAAATATTATTCCACCACACATTTTGGTGATGACAGCAACGCCCATTCCCAGAACGTTGGCGCTTACTGCTTATGGTGATTTGGATTATAGTATTATGGATGAAATGCCGCCCGGCAGGCAACCTGTTAAGACGGTTCATCGTTTTGAATATGCAAGGCCGCAGGTGATGGATTTTATAAAATCTGAAATTAAAAAAGGAAGGCAGGCATATATTATTTATCCGTTAATAGAAGAATCGCAAAAGCTGGATTTTGAAAACCTGATGAAAGGATATGAAGAAGTAAAAGCATTTTTTCCTGAGCCTGCGTATTGGGTAAGCATGTTGCATGGCAGGCAAAAAGCTGCGGTTAAAGAAACCAATATGCAAAGATTTGAAAGTGGCGATACACAAATAATGGTTTCTACAACAGTAATAGAAGTAGGCGTAAATGTTCCCAACGCATCCGTAATGGTAATTGAAAGTGCTGAAAAATTTGGCTTGCCGCAGCTTCATCAGTTAAGAGGCAGGGTGGGCCGAAGCAGGGAACAAAGTTTTTGCATTTTATTAAGCGGCACTAAATTAACGCATGAGGCAAGGCAACGACTTAAGATAATGTGTGAAACAAATGATGGCTTTAAAATTGCTGAAAAAGATCTTGAACTAAGAGGCCCCGGCGATATTGAAGGCACACGGCAAAGCGGTGTTTTGGAATTTAAAATTGCCAACATTGTTGAGGATAAAAAGATTCTTGAGGCAGCAAAAAAAATTAGTGATGAGATTATTAATGTTGATCCCCAATTAAACTCAGCACAAAACTTACCGCTGAAGGATTTTTTACAATTGCAAAAAGGAAAGACTCCATGGAGTAAAATTTCCTGATAATTTAAACAAAAAATTCCATATTGTTAATTGCATATTAAATCTAAAATGAAATATTTATTTCTAATCTGTAACCATCAATGTTTCGTAAATTCATATAATAATTCCCAAATTAATTACTGGCCGGTTAAGTAAATTTTATAAATTGTAAAAACAATTTCCTTGAGATTATTCAAATTAATAATTTTTGCGCTTGTTATAATTACCTCTTTATTTATAACAAATAATGTTTTTTCACAAATACAATTTATTGAAAACAAAGGGCAATGGGACGCCGAAGTAAAGTATATGAGCAATGCAGGTAATGGCGCTTTTTTTCTTCAAAAAAACGGCTTTAGTGTAGTGCAGCATGATCAAAAAGATTTTCAGCGGATGGTTGATAAAATTCATGGAAATAATATTTCTCAATTAAAAACTATTCAGCCTGATGTATTAAATTCCCATGCTTACAGTGTTGAGTTCTTAAACGCAAGCTCGTCGGTACAGATTATTCCTGACAAACCTCTGCCTTCTGTAAATAATTATTTTATCGGCAATGACAAAAGTAAATGGGCATCCAATTGTAAAATTTACGGAGCTGTTACCTACAAAAATATGTATCCCGGTATTGATGTAAGGTATTATACAGATGCCGGTGGAAGATTGAAATATGATCTTATAGTTCATCCCGGTGCTGACATAAAAAATATTGCGCTAAAATATAAAGGCGCAGATAAGCTCAAAATAAAAGATAATGAGCTGCATATAAATACATCGGTTGGAGAAAACAAAGAACTTTATCCGTACACTTACCAGGTAATAGATAATCAAAGAAAAGAACTGGATTGCAGGTACAAACTTGAAGGCGATGTGGTAAAGTTTAAAATAAAGAATTACTCTCCTGATGCTGTGCTTATTATTGATCCCACTGAAATATTTTTTACTTATACCGGCAGCACGGTGGATAATTGGGGATTTACTGCCACGTACGGTCCTGATGGAAGTTTTTTTTCCGGAGGTATTGTTTTTGGTACCGGCTTTAAAGTTTCACCGGGTGCTTACCATGAAAATTATGTAGGCGGTGATTTTGATATTGGAATAATGAAGCTTACTCCGGATGGTAAAAACAGGGTTTATGCCACTTATATCGGAGGCAATGCGGAAGACCAGCCACATAGCTTAATTGTAGACCCGTCGGGTGATCTTGTTATTGCAGGCAGAACAAGGTCTGGAGATAGTTACCCGGGAACTAAATTTGGTGACGGCGGCGGCTGGGATATAATTGTAACCAAACTTAATGCTACCGGCAGCGCCATTATCGGTTCACTCAGAATTGGTGGTACAGCCAATGACGGTGTAAATATCAAAGATAGAAAAGGTACCCGTGGTACTTTATCTCTTAACCGCAATTATGGCGATGATGCAAGAAGTGAAGTGATATTAGATGCATCAGGCAATGTATATGTAGCATCAAGCACTCAATCAGTTGATTTTAAAACAACACCTGGCGCTTTCCAATCGGCTAATGCGGGTGCCCAGGATGCTGTTGTTATAAAAACAGATCCTTCTGTTAATTCAGTATTATGGAGTACTTATCTGGGTGGAGAAGGAGATGATGCAGCTTATGTATTATCTCTCGGCAATAATAATAATGTATATGTTGGCGGAGGTACAGCAAGTAATAATATGAAAGCGATTTCTAAATCAGGTGTATTAGAGTCAGATTATTCCGGTGGAGATTGTGATGGCTTTGTTGCCGAACTGTCCAATGATGGTTCATCACTTATAAGAGGTACTTACCTTGGAACGCCATCTGCAGACCAGGTTTATGGTGTGCAGACAGATAAATTAGGATTTGTTTATGTAATGGGCACTACTGAAGGTAAGTGGCAAACTACATCAAATGTAGGCTTCATTAATGTGAATGGTAAGCAGTTTATTTCGAAACTAAAGCCGGATTTAAGCGCTTATGTTTATTCAACAACATTTGGTTCAGGTTCATCTTTACCTAACATTTCACCCACAGCTTTTCTTGTAGACAGGTGCGAAAATGTTTATGTATCCGGCTGGGGTGGTAAGTCGAATACTGAAGAAGGGTATGGAACTGGTACTACTAAAGGCCTTCCGGTAACCCCCGATGCAATTAAACCGGTCACAGACGCCTCCGGCAGTGATTTTTACTTTTTTGTTTTAAGAAAAGATGCAGCATCACAATTGTACGGAACATTTTTTGGCCAGGAAGACCCTCAAATCTACGGTAATCCTGAAACGTTTGGAGATCATGTGGATGGCGGTACCAGCCGCTTTGATAAGAACGGTGTTATATACCAGGCAATGTGTGCCAATTGTAATCGTACCGTCAACTTTTTGGGTACTCCGGGTTCATGGTCTACTGCAAACCAGGCAGTGGATGGAGGACGATGCAACCTGGGCATGCTTAAAATAGAAATGAATTTTGCAGGTGTAGTTGCAGCACCAAGAGCATCTATTAACGGTGTTCCGAATGATACAATAGGATGTGTTCCGCTGACTGTTAATTTTACAGATACTTTGCAAAGGGCAAAAAAATATATCTGGGATTTTGGAGATGGATCGCCAAAGGTTTCTTCCACAGATTTTAATATATCTCATGATTATCTTAACGTAGGCAGATATAGGGTGATGCTTGTGACTATTGATAGCACTACCTGTAATATTGCTGATACAGCCTACCTTACTATTCGTGCCGGAAACAATAAAGCACTGTTGGGATTTGTATCTAATAAATTGCCGCCTTGTACTAATTTAAGTTACAGGTTTGATAATACATCATCAGCCGCCGCAGGTGCCTTCGGTCCCCAAAGCTTTACATGGGATTTTGGTGATGGAACCCCTCCTGTTATCACAGGAACCGGATCAGTAAATCATACTTATGCCGGCCCAGGCACTTATCCCGTTACTTTAACTTTGCAAGACACTTCATTTTGTAACTCACCGGATGATACAGTAAGATTGGTAAGGCTTTCACCTAACCTGGTGGCGGGTTTTACCACACCACCAACAGGATGTGTTCCTTATAATGCAGTTTTCAATAATACTTCTTTAGGAGGATTAAGTTTCTTATGGAGCTTTGGAGATGGTACTACATCTACAGCTGATAATCCTACTCATTTGTACACTGTTCCGGGTAATTATATTGTAAAATTGTATGCATTTGATTCCACTTCCTGCAATGTAATTGATTCCACTTCTTCAACTATTTCTATAAATTCAGTACCAACAGCTTTATTTATTTTTAGCCCAACTACCCCAAAAGAAAATACTTTTACACAGTTCACTAATCAATCTGTCGGGGCTATTAATTACATGTGGAGTTTTGGAGATGGTGAAAATTCAACAGAAGTTAACCCACGGCATATTTTTCCCGCCACCGGCACTTATAATGTATGTTTAAGTGCGCAAAATGAAGCCGGCTGCAGCGATACTTTCTGTTTACCGGTGCAGTCTCTTATTAATCCTTTACTTGATGTGCCAAGTGCGTTTACTCCCGGCAAATTTGGAATAAACAGTATTGTAAAAGTTGTGGGATTTGGCATAGGCCAAATGCATTGGACTATCTATAACCGATGGGGACAAAAAGTATTTGAAAGTGCCAGCCCTAAGTTAGGATGGGATGGAAAGTTTAACGGGAAAATTCAGCCGGTAGATGTGTATGCATACACGTTAGATGTTACTTTTTCTGATGGAAAAAAGCTGAGGAAAACCGGCGACATTACGTTATTGAGATAATTAAAGACTATGATTAAAAATTGAAAATTAAAATCGAGAAATTAAGAATGAACCAATTTAAATATTTAGTACTTACTACTTTTTACTTAACACTTGCGTTTTGCCTTAACGCACAAGATCTTCATTTTTCACAATTTTTTAATTCACCATTACTTACAAATCCTGCCAATACAGGTTTTATTCCTGATGCGGATTATCGCATTGGGGCTAATTACAGAAATCAGTTTTCATCAATAATGCAAGTGCCTTATAAGACGATGAGCATTTTTGGAGATGCACAGGTTTTCCGGGATAGATTAGAAAATGGCTGGCTTGGCTTAGGTGGCGTCATATTAAGAGATGTGGCAGGAAGCGGAAGTTTAACCTCCACAAAAGCTTATGCATCTTTGGCCTATCACCAGTTACTTGGTCTTAGCAGTTTGCTTTCTGCAGGTTTTAATGTTGGATGGGCGAATAAAAGAATTGATCAAACTAAACTTAAATTCCCTGACCAGTTTGATGGTAAATTTTTTGACAGTAATCTTCCGACAAGTGTTGTTTTGAACAACAATAACATTAGTTATTTGGATGTGCAGGTTGGTATGAACTATGCCTATTTTCCTACTGAAGATATCTATATTAATGCGGGATATTCAATGCTGCACGTTAACCGCCCGAGAGAAACATTTTTTGACGACATCAGCGACAGTAATCGCCTGGCCATAAGGCATACTGGATTTTTAAACGCAATTTATAAAGTTAATGATGATGTAATTATCAATCCAAATGCCTATTACAGCACACAGGCAAAAGCAAGCGAATTGGTGTTAGGTTTAAATGGCGCATATAATTTATCCGGTGATGGTGAGCAACAATTAATCGGAGGCTTGTATTACCGCTTAGGCGATGCCATTATACCGATGGCAGGATTTGAATTAAAAAATACACGGTTCACTTTCAGCTATGATGTAACTACTTCTTCACTAAAAGACTTTAATAATTATCGTGGAGCTTTGGAGTTTAGTGTTATTAAAAAGGGTTTTTATGGTGTTGCAAAAGGAAATTTGAAACAAACACTTTGTCCTTCTTTTTAAAGCATTTATTTATTAAAAGTTCCTTTTTATTTTACAATCTATTCATATAAAGAAGAAAAACCTGTTCCTTTCAGGCAGCACATTATTTTCTATTTTATAAGACAAATCAGTTTTTACCGGTAATACAGATGTTTCATTGTTAAGATCATGATGCTTCTTATCTATATCAATTTTCATTTGATTTTTACTTTTCTCAATTTCAATCTTCGCTT
>CAXSDW010000126.1:0-8290 GCA_964236235.1 uncultured Chitinophagaceae bacterium | reverse complement strand
TCACTTCCTTTAAAATCTTTACAAATCTTTCTACGCCTGGTTCATAACCACCGGCATTTTTAATAATGTTTCCATTTTGATCTGTAAAAATATATAAAGGCTGGGCATTATAATTTGCAATAGTGGCTTCAAAATCAAGATTTTTAGCGCCTGCATTATTCACTTTTGAATTATCAAATTTTGAAACATATTTTTCCGCCTCAGGTAATTCTCTTTTTTCATCTACATACAAAGAAGCAACAATAAAATGATCGTGAAGCAAAGTGCTTACTTCAGGCTTAGATAAAACTTCGGCTTCCATCTTTCTGCAATTGGCACAGCTATGGCCTGTAAAGTCAATCATGATCGGCCTTTTCATTTGCTTTGCTGCTGACAGCGCTTCCTCAAAATCAAAAAAAGTTTCAACTCCCGGAATTTCTGATTCTAAAATATCAATATATTTTTTAGGCTTAATAATTAATGCAGATGAATTTTTATTTTGTAAAGAGGCACTATCATTTGCATTTACTGAATTGCTTTTGTTGCGAATTAGTTTCTCAAGGTTAAATTCCTGTGTTTTATTTTCAGGAAGCCAGCCGCTTATTTTATTTAAAGGAGCGCCCCACAAACCCGGAATCATGTAAACTGTAAAGGAAAGAGCGCCTAACGCAAAGAAGAATCGTGTAACAGAAAGATAAGGCAACCCATAATCATTCAATGGCAAATGATCATCATGGCTTAATTTTAATTTGCCTAAAAGATAAAGCCCGAGCAAGCCAAAAATTATTATCCAAAATGAAAGATACACTTCTCTATCCAGCAGCCGCCAATGATACGCCAGGTCTGCATTTGATAAAAACTTTAATGCCAAAGCAAGTTCAATAAACCCGAAGGAAACTTTTAATGTATTTAACCAGCCACCTGATTTGGCAATTTTATTTAGAAGCCCCGGGAAGAATGCGAACAGCGCAAATGGAAACGCAATAGCAATAGAAAACCCGAGGAAACCTATAATTGGCCCTGCCCTTTCCTTTTGCTGACTTACATCTACTAACAGGTTTCCAATAAACGGAGCAGTGCATGAAAACGATACCAGCACCAGCGTTAATGCCATAAAAAATATTCCGGAGAAGCTGCTAATGTTGGCTCTTGAATCAACTTTATTTGTCCATGAAGAAGGCAACGTAATTTCAAAGGCACCTAAAAATGAAATACCAAATACGGTAAATAAAGCGAAAACAAATAGATTAAAAATAGCACTGCTTGAAATCTGGTATAATGTATCTCTGCCGAAAATTATGGTTAACAACAAACCAAGAATAGTAAATATGGCAATGATAGAAATTGAATACAATGTTGCATTTTTAACACCCTGGGCTTTTGTGTGGCTTCTCTTTAAAAAAAAGCTAACAGTAACCGGGAACATTGCATAAAGACAAGGCTGTAAAACTGAAATCAAGCCCCAGCGCAATCCATCTATAAAAGTTGACAGTAAAGATTTTTCTGTAAAGTTGTTATTTGGGAATGTTGCCTGCTGTGCAAAAAGTAAAATCGCCGGTAAACAAAAAAATAATAATAATATGAATTTTACTTTTTTCAAGGAAGGAATATAAAAATAGGATAACAAATTGTTACCCTATAATAAAGTATTTATATCAAAAAAATTACAGCTTTATTTTAAATTCAACTTCTTTAGGAGGCAGGCATTGCTTATCGTTACAAACCATATATACGATGCTGCCGCCAATATTTTTTGTGCCTGCATTTAATTTTACCAATTGTACAAAATCAACAATACTCTCAAAATACTTTTGATCAGATTTAAATTCTTTATCGTAAACAACTTTTAAATTCCCTTTTTCTTTTACTGCACCAACAGCGCTTCCGTCTTTTACTTTTATCACTGTAGGCTCAGCGCCGCCATCAGGGTTTTTTGTAGAATAAATATGCCACCTTGGCTCAAGTAAAGTTTTAATGTGTACCTCATATAAATTATTTCCCTTTTTTAGAGCTGAGTAATCAAACTTTACAGGATTTAAAATTTGGGCATAAGAAGCTGATAAAAAAACTAATGCTACCAGCGAAGAAAATAATTTTTTCATTCAATATATTTATGCAAAAATACAATATAGTAACAGCACCGTTTTGCAATCAAAAAAGAACATTATTTATTTAACGTTAGTTTATAGAAAACATTTGCCTGAGAATTTGTCTTCCATCTTCATTATGCAAATATTTATTGCAGGCTCTTTCCGGATGAGGCATCATCCCAATAACATTTCCGTTTTTGTTACAGATACCTGCAATGTTTAATATTGAACCATTTGGATTATTAACAGCGCTTGTAATATCACCTTCTTCATCACAATATCTGTAAAGTATTTGATTGTTTTTTACAATATAACCTAATGTTTCATCATTTGCATAATATCTTCCCTCACCATGCGCTACAGGTATTTTATACACCGGTTTATCTGCTTCATTTTCGTTTGTAATAAATACGTTTTTGCAAATGAATTGCATGTTCGCATTTCTAAGAAGAACACCTGGCAATAATCCGCTTTCACATAATATCTGGAAGCCATTGCAGATGCCTAAAACTTTACCGCCGTTATCAGCAAACTCAATCACACTCTGCATCATAGGGCTAAACTTTGCTATAGCGCCACATCTTAAATAATCTCCAAAACTAAAACCACCCGGTAATATTATACAATCATTTTTATTAAATGCCGAGAGATCTTTGTCTTTATGCCAAAGCTTAATTACCTCCTGCTGCATGTCATTTTGAAGAGCAGTAATTATATCAGCATCACAATTTGAGCCGGGAAAAACAACCACACCAAACTTCATTGTATTTATTTTGCAGCAAAGATAAGTTTACCAAATTATTTAATAAAATAACAGCTAACAACCACTAAAGCCACCAATATCCAATAAAGCAATGCAGGAAACCATTTTTTTGACGGGTACAAAAAAGCGCTGGCAACAAATGCAGATAAAGGCACAGCAGTTATAATCCAGTATACAAAATAATGGCCTTCATTTATTATAGACACAAGTACAGCAATTATAAGGTATACTAAAATAAGGCCCCAGCTTTTTCTTACCTGCACTATCTGGCGCCTCAGGTTAGCCTGCACAAAATATGCACCTATAAAAAGTAAAATCACTACAAGTAAAGCAGCTGCCAACGGCCAGTAATTTGCGTGCAATAAAGGATAGCCAAATGTGAATTGCTGAAGCTTATACTCTTTAAGATTATCTGTGAGGTACAATCCTGCTACAAAAAAATAGTAAGGCATTATTATTCCAACCAGCGTAATTATCCATTCGGCCAGGCTGAAAGGTCTTGTTATAAGCAGGGCAAATACAATCAATAAAAAAAAAGCTATTGAGGGAAAATAAAAAAAACTGGAGACTCCAATTATCAGCCCGGTGTAAAAAAGATTAGTCTTTACTTTTTCACTATTATATAAATTGTTCACCTTGGCCCATACCCAAATCAATAAAGTATTAACTATTAATTGCGGGCTCAAAATGTTCCACTCGGCAAATATTGATGTGATAAGCAGGTAGCTCATTGCAGGTAAATGAGTGGATCGCTGCAACAGGCGCTGATGCGCTATGAGCCTGTTAAATGTTACTGCCTGTGTAAATAATAAAAGATAAGTAATTATTGAATATACTGAAGGAAACTGTGTGCCAACACCTTTTAAAAAGGTAAGTAATTGAGCAAATAAGAAGCCGTCAGTTCTCTTGATTACCGGTGCATCTGTATTAGAAAGAAACCCAAATTTTAATAACAAACCATAAACAAATAATAAAAAAGTATTAAGCGGATTGTTGGCTTTGAAAGTGCCTATCACCAGATGGGGTTTGAACAGGTAAAATTCAAAATTAATTTATTAATGAATAAAAAGCCTTACTATAAAAGCGGAACGCTGTATACTTCTATAAATAATCAATTTTTGCGAAGCAAATATTATTTCTAAGTGTGCATGGAATAATAATTTGTTTTGCACTGATTTGCTTGCCATAACGCGGCATAAACTGGTAGCCTTTATCTAAACTTCTTAATGTAGGATTTCTTATTAATTTACCATCTGCGTTAATACTTTGATCTGCAAGGAGCTGACTATTTCTTCGTTCCAGCTCATTAAATAAAAAGTGAAGCTCACCACCGCTATTCATTATCTGGTAAGAAATGTAATCATCTGTTTCATCATCATACTGGCTTTTATGCAATACATTACTCCATACTAATTTGCCTGTATTATCAATATCCAATACTGCAATATTGTTGTAGTAATACCTTGTTTGAGAATAATTATTGCCGCCATAGAAACCTCTTGTTGGCCTGTACCAATAGCCGGGCGGCGAATAATAATAGTAGTTATAGGGTGACAAATAATTGTAGCCATTTAAAAAATCATAGCGGTTCCATGGATTGCCTCTTGATTGAGTGTAATAATCTTCACCAACTAAAATAAATCCTCCATCTTTTTTTAAGATCACATGCTTAATGAAATAATCATTAAAAGCCATCCTGGTGCTGCCTCCTTCCTTTGCCTCGTCTCTTAGTTCATCATTGAATTTTATTTCATTTTGTACTATCTGGTTATTAGTTTGCCTGTCCCAAATAGCTGTGTATAAACCATCAATATTTCCACGTTTTTGCTGGTAGTAAAATGAATTTAAAAGAATCCTTTTATTCACATTATCTATCTTAAGCTTTACTTCATCCAGGTAATAATTTTTAAGGTTTACAGGAATAATAGTAAACGTGTCAGACTCGGGAACTTTGGTTATAATTGATACTTTTGAAATCAACTCCCTGCCGCCGGATTTCTGGCTTTTTGCAAACACAAAATTCCCGTCATTATCTACATAAAAATCGCTGTAAACTTCTTTATTATCATCATAAGGAACTGTCCAGCGTGATTTATGCTGCAATAGCAAATCAGCATCGAACAATAATGTAGTAAAATTAAATTTGTCGTTTTTCTTTTGAATTTTATATACCATTATATGCTTCTTATCCTCACTAAAAGCAGTGCTATATATCTTGTTATCGGCAAACACACTTATAAAAGTAGTATCAAGCAACACAGGCTCACCAAGCTTTGCGCCATCGCCGCTAAGCTTTACGCCCATGCAATATAAAACGCTTCTTTTTTGATATTGATAGATAGCAAAAAAGTAATCAGGATAAGCAACAAAATCAACGTTAATTGTTCTCTCAGGAATAAAATCAAGATCAACTTTTTGTTTCAGTTTCATATCATTATCGTATACAGAAACAGCACTTTTTGTACGGTTGTTTTTATACACTAAATAGTTGCCGCTTATCTTACCAATCACTTCAAAGTTCAGGTTTCTTGAATCCTCTCTTTCGGGCAAGGTATAAGTAATGCGCTGCGCAAAAATGGTAAGCGGAACAATAAACAAAGAAAATAAAAGGGCCGGTTTAAATTTCATATCAGCAAACGATTGATTGTATATTTATAGTAGAAGTATAATAGTACAAATGTAGTAAGTTACACGCCTAACTAACTCAATAAAAATTATGCAAAATTATGCCTGCAGTATTAATCACCGGGGGAACAGGATTGATTGGTAGAAATTTAACAAGCCATTTAATTAACAGAGGATATGATGTAATCATCTTAACCCGAAAACCGGAAAACGAGGAAAAAGAAAAGCAAATAACCTATGCACTTTGGGATATAAATAAAGAAAAGATTGACCAAAATGCGCTTTCAAAAGCAGACTATATAATTCATCTTGCCGGCGCAGGTGTTATGGACAAAAGATGGACTTCAGCGTATAAAAAACAGATTGTTGAAAGCCGTACAAAAAGTAGCCAGCTTATTATAAAGAGTTTGCAGCAAAATGAAAATAAAGTAAAAGCGGTAATATCAGCTTCTGCAATTGGCTGGTATGGCAAAGATCCTTCGCCTGTGATGCAGCCCTGGCAAGGCTTTAAAGAATCAGACAAACCAGACACGGAATTTCTTGGCGAAACATGCAGGCTTTGGGAAGAAAGCATTGAGCCGGTAAAATCACTTGGTAAGCGATTGGTGAAGCTTCGCTTAGGCATTGTTTTAAGCAATGATGGCGGTGCTTTTCCTGAATTCAGGAAGCCTGTTCGCTTTGGAATTGCCTCCATTTTAGGTAATGGAAAACAAATGATCAGCTGGGTGCACATTGATGATGTTTGTCGCATGTTTATTTATGCAATTGAAAATCAAACCTTATCAGGAAGTTACAATGCCGTGGCTCCGTCGCCGGTAAATAATAGCCAGCTAACAACACAAATTGCTGAATTATTAAGAAAGTCATTTTACATTCCTGTACATATTCCGGCACTTTTTTTAAAATTATTTTTAGGAGAAAAAAGTATAGAAATTTTAAAGAGCACCACTGTTAGTTGTACTAAAATTAAGAATGAAGGATTTAGCTTTTTATATCCTTCAATAGATGCAGCTTTGAACAAATTGCTAAAATCTTCACATTAAAACAGGAACATTTCATCATACTTTTTACAAGCAACATTTTATTTTAAAGATCATCATGCTTGAATTTTGCGGTAATTATAAAATAATACAATGCAAGATAAACCAGGCTTAAGGCTAATAATATATAAACTGAAGGCGAAGTTCCAAAATTAACAATGTTTCTAAAAAAAGGAAATGGAATTAAACTGTCTGTTGTGTTTAGCGGAAGATAATTTCCCGGGCCATTTATATTGCCAATATTTTTCCCGTTATAATTTAATAAAGCTCCGGCCATATTTTCAATAATAAAACTGTATAAAAAGAAAACACCTATTGCAAGTCCTGAGCGCTTTATAAGCAAGCCAAACAATAAAGCAACCATAGAATATGATAGCGCCTGCACAAAATAATAACCAACAAATTCTACTTTTAAGAAGCTGAAACTGTCACCGGAAATGGTGCCAAATATAAACGCAGTTAAAAAAACAAAAAGAGCAGATATCAATGAAAGCAAAACAACTAATGCAATTTTCACATTAATAAACTGTTGCCTGCTCCAGCCATCTATAATATTTTGTCTTATCGTTTTGTAATTATATTCATTGGTAATTGAAGTGATAATCATTAAACCCGGAATGAATAAAAGAAAGCTGGAAAAATAACTTACTGTATGCCACACATTCGGGAAACTGAATGGTGCGCCTAAAATAAAATTTACCTGTTTATTATTTTGAACGGTGACCTGCTTTATGTAATAAATAAAATAATTAAGTCCGAATATACTTACTAAAAAAAGTATGGTAAGTACCCAGAACGTGCGGTAGCCTTTGATCTTAAGCCATTCTATTTTTAATAAGTGTATCATTATCAGTTGCTGGTAAGTTCAAAAAATTTTGTTTCAAGGCTTTTCTTTTTTAATTGCAAATGAGTGAGCACAACTCCGTTATTAAAACAATACTGGTTTATTTCTTCAAGGTTTGCTTTGCCTGCCGGATAATATAATTGTAAAAAATTTCCTTCTTCTTGTAAATTTTTATATTGATTTATATTTTTAATTATAGCCCGCAATTTATTTATATCTGTTGCACTAACTTCAACAATATCTTCATTGGCAAGAATTTCATTTACATTTCCTGTTGTAAGCAATTCTCCTTTTTTTAAAATAGCTACATGAGTACAAACTTTTTCTACTTCATCTAAAAGATGACTCGCCATAATGATGGTTTTTCCTTGTTGATTTAAATTCTTAATAAGCACTCTTATTTCGGCAATTCCTTCAGGATCGAGGCCATTTGTTGGTTCATCAAAAACCAATACTTCAGGGTTACCTAAAAGGCACGAAGCAATTGCCAGGCGCTGTTTCATGCCTAACGAATAAGTGCTGAATTTGGAGTCTTTTCTTTGGGTAAGATTAACTATTTCAAGTACCCGGGGAATGTCTTGTTTACCACGTTCTTTTATTGCAGCAGCAATTTCAAGATTTGCATTTGCGGATAAATAATGATAAAAATTAGGCGTTTCCAGTAATGTACCAATTTGCTTTCTTTGATCTGCAGTTGGCGTTTGGTCAAATAGTTTATAAGTGCCTTTTGTTGCTTTTAATACATCCGTTATTATTCCTAATAAAGTCGTTTTGCCACTGCCATTTGGCCCTAATATTCCGAACACAGAACCTGCAGGTACAGTAAAACTAACGCCATTCAGCGCTTTCACAGATCCGTAATTTTTGAAAAGATTTTCAACCGTTAAAATTGGCATCACATATTTAAGCAAAGTATAAAACAAACATAACACTATTAATGAAAGTGTTT
>CAXSDW010000125.1:0-8301 GCA_964236235.1 uncultured Chitinophagaceae bacterium | reverse complement strand
CTTATCCAGCAATATTTTCAAAGAACTATAATAGTTGTTAACAAGACGGTAGTGAAACTTTACCGATAATATAGCGGATAATAAAGAACTAAAATAATCTCGACATTAATTAAATAGTAGTTCTTCATGTGTGGTTTTAATCGTTAGTTCTTTTTTATCACTTGCTTCTACCCGTCCAATAATCTGAGCATCAATATTGAATTTTGCGGCTTCTAAAATTATGTCAGCAGCAAAATCTTCATCTGTATAAATTTCCATGCGACAGCCCATATTAAAAACCTGGTACATTTCTTTATCATCCGCTTTGCTGGCCTCCTGTATTAATTTGAAAATTATTGGTGGCTCAAATAAATTATCTTTTATCACTTTCACATTTCCAGGAATATATTTTAAACATTTGGTTTGCCCGCCACCACTGCAATGTATAAGCCCATGAATCTTTTCAAAATTATTTTCAAGAAGCGTTTTTATAAGAGGAGCAAATGTTCTGGTGGGAGATAGGAGCAGTTTACCGATGGTAACCTCAACCCGGCCCTCTTCAAAGAAGAGGTAGTCATTTTGACTTTTGACTTTTGACTTTTGACTTGATATAATATCAATAAGTTTATGTTTGCCAATGTAAACCACATTTTCGCTTAAAGAATTATCATAGCTTTCTTTGTAATTCTCTGAATAAAATTTACTTAATAAATCATGTCTTGCCGAAGTAAGTCCGTTGCTTCCAATGCCGCTGTTAAAACCATCTTCATAGATTGACTTACCAAAACCTGCAAGGCCAACAATCACATTACCTGCCCTTATTTTTTCGTTGGTAATTATTTTATTCTTTGGCCATCTTGCGGTCATGGTTCCGTTAACAGCAATTGTTCTTACTACATCTCCTACATCTGCAGTTTCTCCTCCAAGATAATGAATGTTAATTCCAAAGGATTTCATCTTGTCAAAAAACTGCTGTGAGCCATTTATAATTTCCTGCAATACATCACCGGTAATAAGGTTTTTATTTCTATCTATAGTTGAATTGAATATTATATTATCATAAATACCAACGCACAAAAGATCATCGAGATTCATTACAATCGCATCCTGCGCTATGCCTTTCCATACGGTAATGTCACCGGTTTCTTTCCAATATAGATAAGCAAGTATACTTTTTGTGCCGGCTCCGTCAGCATGCATCACATTAATAAAATCATTGTCTCTGGCTAAATAATCCGGATAAATTTTACAGAAAGCTTTAGGAAATAAACCATGATCTAAATGCTTAGTTGCTTGATGCACTTCTTCTTTTTGAGCTGATACACCACGTTTAAAATATAGAGACATCAGGATGTTAAATGGTTAAATAATTTATACAGTTTCTGTGTAAAAATAATATTCCACTGCCAATTATCAATTATCATTGCTTACTATAAATTATCTGATTAGTTTTGCGGCTCTTAATTATGCAGCTTCACAGAGATATTAATAACCTGCCAATTTTTAAAAATGCTGTATTAACTATCGGCACTTTTGATGGCGTACATACAGGCCATTTGCAGATAATTAAATTATTAAAAGAAGAAGCAAAAAATATAAATGGCGAGTCGGTTATTATAACTTTTCATCCGCATCCACGGATGGTGGTACAAAATATTAAGCCATCACAAAAGGAAACTGCAACACGAATCAGCCTGCTGAATACACTTAATGAAAAAATTGGTTTAATTGAAAAAGAAGGTGTTGGTCATTTGGTTATCGTGGATTTTACACAGGCATTTTCTTTGTTAACTGCAGAAGAATATATTAAAGATTTTTTGGTAAAGAATTTTCATCCGCATACAATTATTATTGGATACGATCATCGCTTTGGAACCCAAAGACAAGGCAATTATAGATTACTTGAAGAGTACACCAAACATTATAATTACGTTGTGAAAGAAATACCGGAGCATATCATAAATCAAATGGTGATTAGCTCTACAAGAATACGCGAAGCTATTTCGGCGGGAGATATAGAAAATGCAAATAAATTTTTAGGCCATGATTATTTCTTTGAAGGCGAAGTTGTTGAAGGCGATAAGCTCGGCAGAACTATCGGCTATCCAACGGCTAATATCAAACTTACTGATGAAAATAAATTACTTCCCGGAAACGGTGTATACGCTGTGCAGGTAACGATTTCAAACGAAGCAGAAACCTTTAAAGGAATGATGAACATCGGTTTTCGGCCAACTGTAAATGGCACAAAAAAAATGATTGAAGTAAATGTTTTTGATTTTGATAAAAACATTTACGGACAGATTATAAAAGTTTTTGTAAAAAAGTATTTAAGAGCTGAACAAAAATTTGACGGACTCGAAGGTTTAAAAAATCAGCTTGCCTTAGATAAAATAAATGCTATGAAGGTATTAGAATAAATCCCAAACGCCATGCTTAAAGCGGGCTGAATGTTTGTAGATATTTATAATTTGTCAGGCCGCAAAAGCGTCCCGACCGGTTTGAAGAGTCTTTAAATAAAGTCATTTATCATGATGTATAATTTTTACCGCCATTTCCTTCATTAAAGATGCGTCTGAAATACCGGGATTGCGAATGCCCACACTTTTAAGATTGTATTCATGCAACAGCATCAGCGCCTGCTCTACACCTTTGTAAGAATAATTTAAAACAGTTTCCAGCGCCTGCTTTGCTGCATATGGATTTTTATAAAACATCGGTGTAATAGCTTTCTCACTTTTATCACTCATCTGGAAAATAGTGATCACTTTACTAAAATGATTATACAAAGCAGGCAACAACATTTGTATAGGAGCAGCCTTTGGATTATGCTCAAAATATTGAATAATCCTTATCGCTTTTGCCAGGTTTTTATTGCTGATAGCTTGTTGTAATTCAAATACATTGTATTCTTTACTTATACCTACAAACTTTTCAATATCATCTTCTGTAATGTTTTTCCTGTTGCCAAGATTCATCAAAACTTTATCTATTTCGTTAGCGATCCTGCCAAGATCATTTCCGGTATGATCAACTAATAACATTAAAGCCCGCGGTGAAATATCGTATCCTTTTGACTTTACCATGTCGCTTGTCCATGAAGGCAAATTATTATCATACACTTTTTTGGTTTGTACAACTTGCCCATGCTTATTTAATAATTTTGCAAAACGACTTCTGCCATCAATGGTTTTTCCTTTGTACGCAACTATTAATATTGTTGACTGCAAAGGGTTTGAGATGTAACCTTCTAACTTCTCAATATCTTTCATATGCTGCGCTTCCTTTAATAATATCACCTGCCTTTCGGCAAACATTGGGTACTGGCTGCAAGCATTTACAACATCAGCCCAATTAGCATCTTTACCGTAAAATATGCGCTGGTTAAAAGCAACTTCTGATTCATTTAAAATTTTATGCTCAGCATAATCCATGAGCTGGTCTATATAAAAATCTTCTTCGCCTTCAAACCAGTAAACAGGTTTAAATGATTTTGATTTCCATTCAGCCAAAGTCTTTTCTACACTCATTTTTCAAAGATATAGTAAACATGTGCAGCCTGATTTTGATTTTATTTTAATCAAATTCTTATGCATAAGTTGTAGAATTACAGACAATCTCTTTGGCATGGTTTTGGAAAAAGTTATCAACAGATTTTTATAAATCAAGTCTTTTCATTTTTTTTAACTTAAATTCTTACTATATGAGTTTTGAAAACTTTCCGCAGGGTACTCCTTCCGATCCTGAGCGCAGGTACACAGAAGTAAATGAGAGAAACAATAATAACCTTCGTAATCTTTTAGTAGCCGGTTTAATAATTGCTTTGTTAGCAACATGGGGTTATATTATCTGGGATAAAAATCAACATAAAGAAGAGAAGCAACAATTAACTACACAAATAGTAAATGCTGATTCATCTAAAAATGAATTGCAAAGAGAATTAAATGATGCAGCAATGCGTCTCGATATGCTTAAGACCACAAACTCAAGAGCAGACAGCTTATTAAAGACAAAAGACAAAGATGTAGAAGCATTAAAAAGCCGGGTTCAAACCATATTAAATAAACAAAATGCAACACAAGCTGAATTAGCAGAGGCACGTCAACTGATAGCGCAATTAAAAGGTAATATAGAAAATTATACTGCAGAGATTGAAAAGTTACAGGGAGAAAAGATTCAGTTAACAGAAGAAAAACGTAAGGTCACTGAAGAAAGAAATGCGGTTCGTAAAAACTATGATTCAGCAACAACAGTAATAAAGGAAAGAGAAGATGTTATTGATGTTGGTTCTACACTTCATGCTTCAAACTTTTCGATTGTTGGTGTAAAAGAAAAAGGTAATGGTAAAGAAAAGGAAACATCTGTGGCCAAGAGAGTGGATATATTAAGGATATCATTTGATCTTGATGAAAACAGGATTACACAAAGCGGCCCAAAAGATATTTTTGTAACAATTACTGCACCTGATGGATCACCTGTGGCTGTAGATGCTTTAGGTTCAGGAAAGTTTGTAACACGTGAAGGCATTGAAAGGCCTTTTACAAAAAAAGTTCAGGTAGATTACAAACAGGGAGAAAAGCAACAGGTAAATGTTGAGTGGAAGCAGGATAAATTTCAAACAGGTGATTACCGCATAGAAATTTTCAATAATGGTTTTAAGATTGGTGAAGGTGTTCGCAGCTTTAAGAAAGGTGGATTGTTTAGTTAAGATTGACCTCATCCCAACCCTTCTCCAGGGGGGAGAAAGGCAACCTCATCCCAACCCTTCTCCAAGGGGAGAAGGGCAAGTAAGAAGGAAGAATTATAATAAGGCTCTGAGAGATGCTCTGCCCGTATGTATGATCCTTGTCTGGCCTGGTTTTCGGCCTTCATACTGCAAATTTAATTCGATGTTGCCCGGCAGTCTTTTAGTAAGTTCTACATTCCATAAAAGATTTTTGCCGGGTAAAAGGCCATCTAAAATTATATAGCCAACTGTGGTGTTTGGTGAAGCGCCGGTAAAGGAAATATTATTAAAAGTAAAGTTGCCATTCAATGTGCTGTTTGATAAAACATTATACCTGAATTCTGTGGTAATGGCATTATTTATTGTTCGTTCTTTTAAGTCAATAGAATTTTGTTTTTTATCAAATGTATAAATAAGACTAATTCTTGCATTACTCTTATAAATATAACTTACTTCGGGCTCTGTTGAAATTTCATTTATCAAATAATTTCTGTTAGCAAATTTTGGAGTTGATAATTGATTTTTTATAAACTTATTGGTGAATGATGTGGTTAGACTTTTATTTAAATTGAACCTTCCTTTTATTGTAAAATCCCGCAGTTTCTGGCTTTCAAATCCATAGGTTAATAAGCTTTTGGTGTTGGTTATTCTATGCGTTAAGTCAAGTCCCCATTTTACACTTGCCCGGTTAAAGTATAAAGCGTTAGATAAAAATGAATTCAAAGAAATTAATGTACTGTCAACTAACTCTTTTGAAAACGGATTGAATTGAAAAATTCCGTTGGAGATATCTTTCTTGTTTATTTGTAAAGTAGAATTGGTATTTATCCTGCTTATAAAATTTTTAAGGTGACTGGAAGTCTTACCAATAGCGGCTTTCGGATTAATATCGATGCTGTAATTAAACTGTACATAATTAGCTTTTACATATTGATTAGTGGGTGTGTAAACCCGTATATATTTTTTTTGATCCTGGAACACTGCTATCTCAAATTCATTAAGTTCAGGTATGCCGTTATTATTATAATCGTTCCATGTATATTCTCCCTGTCCTGCAGGCACTTCAATAAATGTATATTCTCTTTTCTGCTCCTGGCCTGCACCGAGCTCGTATAAAAAACTTCCATTAAATAATCCTTTCCATTCATTAGCTATGTATTCTATTCGTCCTAAAAGGCTTTCATCACTTTTTTGTGCAATTAGCAGAGAGTTCTTAACCTGTAGTTTTCTATAATTAAGATTTAATTTAAGCTGGCGTTTTTCATTCTTCATAAGTTCAGTAAAGAGGCTTATGTTATTACTTTTATCAGCGGTTATCAATTCATTTTTTACAGGATATTTATCTGTTCTTGTAAACCATGTTATTCCCCATTTGTTGGGCTTTGCTTCAGAAGATTTTAAATAAACCTGCCAGTTAGTAAACGCAAAACTAACAGGTGATAATGTATCAGCTATTTTATTTTGAAGCTTATCATTTTCGGCAGAAAAATTAGCGCCTATTTGTAAATTATATAAGTGTGAAAGCTGTTTTGATACATCAATTGTTGGTCGTAAAAAGGAACCTTTATTATCGTTATAATTAAAATTTGTGAGGTTAAATTCATCAGAAATCTTCCATCCTTTCACTACCATATAATGTGAGATTGATTGTCTTATTCCATGGTAATTATCACTTCGGTTGTACGTTGTAAAATTGTATTTTGCCCGGCTATCATCTTTATCAGTTAATTGCAATCCTGCAGTAACCAGGTGCTCATCTGCAGGTAAGGCATTATATGGCAAACTCCAGTCCCTGTTGAATTCCACGTTTCTTAAACGTTCCAAAGGTTTAAATCTTTGTTGTACAAATTCATAATCAAAAGTTGTTTGTAAACTTAATTCCTTTTTTATAGCAGGTAAAATTTTCGCAGTATTTTGATATTGAATTTTAGCAGCCACGCCATTATCATTTCCTTTATCTTTTGCCGAAAAAGTATTTACATCGTAATGGCTTAAAGCCACCTCAGTTCTTATAAAAGATTTATCTGTGATAGCATACTCCGCAACGGCACTTATAAGCTGCTGGCTTTTTGGAGTAACTAAAAGAATCACAGGTTCATAATCCCCGGCATGTAACCCGTTTATATCAGGCTTTACCCATGTAAAAACCCTTCCGTTAGCATTGCCTATAACTGTAGTGTAGTTGCCTTTTCCTGCGCCTACAAATAAAAATGAAAGATTATATAATACATCCGTTTTCAAATTTGAATACACATAAATTGAATCGTGCTTTCCGCCGTTATAAACGGTATCCATTTTTTTATATAAAATTTTGTTTACAGAAAAAGTATCTCTCACTGCATTCTCATAACGGGCACTGTCAAGTTTATCACCAATTGTTGAAAGAAATTGTTTTTGTTTTGGATCCAGCTCCTGGTTTATGGTTGAATTTTTTGCATCAGTGTTGGAATATGCGCCAATACTCAGCTTCAGTCTTTTATTGATTTGCATTTCATCATTTGCATATAAAAGTGAGTTGAGGTAATTTCTATCTGCGTACTCAAAATCTACCTGTATCCTGCTGTCTTTTGTAATAAGCCGTTTTGCTGTAAATGTTAGTTCGGCAGTATTATAATCAATTACATAATCCTGGTCTTCGCCACGGGTTAACAATTGACCATCAATAAAAACCCGTTCTGTATTTGCAAGTACCACAAAATATAATTCATTATTTGCGCCGTACAACCTGTACGGGCCCTGGTTTCCTTCTAAAGGAACAATAGTATTACTGATAAATTTTCCTTTTGCGATTGCTCCGCTTATTAATAAAGAGTTGCTTATATTTTTATTGATCTTGTTATCGGTTTGAAAGGAAGCGCCCTGCAAACGTTTATAAAAATTGAGGAAATAATTTTTACTTTGCCTTATATCAATGTCACCAAAATTTGCCTGCCATCCGCGTCTTTTAACCTGCATATATATCCGGTCAAAATCCTGTAAGTTTTGTGTGTTACCTTCCGGCTGAATAGGAATGTTATTATCACTTATCGCCGCACTAAGTTCAAGGCTATCGCCAATGTAACCATTCAGTTGCAGGTTTAAACTTGAGTTTACTACCGCATCCTGGTTGTTGCCAAAAGAAATTCCGCGGCCAAAGCTTCCGTTATAATTTATGTTTCCAAAGTCAATTATTTTATTATTAAAATTTTTACTGGTATTTAAAACAAGCGGCTCTTTTGCAAAATTAAACCGGATGCTATCGTAATTAAAACGCCTGGTAACTGCATTAATTTTATAAGGAAATGTTCTGTAAATAATAAGTATAGAATCTGCTGCAGGCTTCACTTTCCATAGCAGCGATGCATTAACAATATCCAACTGATAATAATTAAGTGCAACTCCCGGAATTACAAAAGTATTAGGCACTATGCTTAAAGTATCAAAAACAATTTTTTTACTTTTTGTTGATATAAATTTTTTGTGAAGATTAGAAATTGCAGCCTCCTGCTTTTGACAAAAACTGTGTTGAGAAAAGCATAATAAAATAAGAATGAGGTATATCCCTGGTGGCTTCAATCCTTTATTATTAAATATACTTAAAATTAGCCTTTATTGTG
>CAXSDW010000124.1:0-8377 GCA_964236235.1 uncultured Chitinophagaceae bacterium | reverse complement strand
CAGCGGAGAGTCAGGGATTCGAACCCCGGGAGGTGTAACCCTCAACAGTTTTCAAGACTGCCGCAATAGACCGCTCTGCCAACTCTCCGCCGCAAAAATACAGTTTGAATATTACTTGCAAAAAAATAAATAAGCTAACTGTAAAATAAACCTGCTTACATTATAAGTTTCCCTTCTACCCCATCATCCATGGTTTTGCCTGTTACCACTGATGCAGCAATCTTTACAAGTGAAACCAATTTATTTGTTTTTGTATCCCAATAATAAACATCTACAGGCACCACTTTTATCACCGTTATTGACGGATCATCTTCACCTTCAGTAAACCACGCTTTTACCATCGGTGTCCACAGCTCTTTAATTTTTTGCTTGTTTGTTGATATCTCTGCAGTGCCGTAAACGCTCAGGTATTCCGAGCTGCTTTTGTTGGCATAAAATACCTGTACACGGTTGTCACTTTTAATGTCTTCATTTTTTGTGCTGTCATATTTACTAAAATACCACAGGTTGCCATCATCATCCACATCCATTGTTGCCATTGGCCTGGAGTTAAGCGGAAGCGTTGACAATCCTGATGTGAACATGCCTATTTCAGCGGCTTTCACCAGTTCTTTAATTTTATCAATTGCCTGTTGTTGTGTAAGATTTTCAGTGCTCATTTTTTAAGTTTTTGTTTTGTAACAATTAATTTAATTTTTTGTTTAAAGATTTGTTTGCAGCCATAAAAATTATACTCTTTCCCTTACTGCTACAAGCTCTGCCAGATCTACGTTAATTGGCATAAGCCCCACCTGGATGATTGCTTTGCGGCCTCTTATTTCTTTTACAATTCCCACTTGCCTGCTTTTTTTCATTTTTACCTTATCGCCTTTGCTTATATTTTCACCTGTCTCTTCAAATTTTTCATCAATCTTTTTTTGCTGCCTTGCAACCACAAATTTTTCTTTTTGTTTAAAGAGTAAAGCATTGATCATCTTTATTACTTCATCTTTATTTTCTGATTTGCGCCATTCGATAACTAATGATTTTAATTTACGTTCAAGGTCTTTTAGCTCATTTAATTTTTCTACCGAAACCTTGTTTTCGTGTTTTAATTTTTCCATTTGCTGCCGGTGACGTTCACGGTTTATCAATGTTTCCATTTCACTTTTTAATCTTTCATTTTCTTTCAACAACTGTGAAAGACTTCGTTTATCAGCTTCAATTTTTTGCAGATCCTGCTCTGTGCGGTTAAGTAATTTATCTAACCTAAAATGATCTTCATCAACCAATTGCTTTGCCTTATTTATCAATGTATGATCCAGGCCAATTCTTTTTGCAATAGAAAAAGTATAGGAGCTGCCCGGCTTTCCGGTAATCAGCTTGTATAATGGTTTAAGACTCTGTTCATCAAAAGCCATAGCTCCATTAATGATACCAGGCACTTTGTTGGCCATCACTTTCAGATTTAAGTAGTGCGTGGTGACAACACCCATGGAATGTTTTTTTGCAAGCTCCTCCATGATCACTTCTGCAAAAGCGCCGCCTAAATTAGGATCGCTGCCACTGCCTAATTCATCAATAAAAAACAACGTTTTGCCATTGGCATTTTCCATAAAATATTTCATATTTTTCAAATGCGAAGAGTAAGTGCTTAACTCGAACTCGAGACTTTGGGTGTCCCCAATATGGATCATCAGTTGTTTAAAAATACCAAACTCACTATCCGTACTGCACGATACCAACAGGCCACTTTGTATCATCATTTGCAGCAGGCCAATCGTTTTTAATGTAACCGTTTTGCCGCCGGCGTTGGGTCCGCTTATCACCAATATTCTATTCCTGTTATCTAATGTAAGGCTTACCGGTATTGTTTCTTTGCCTGATTTTTTATTATACAAATACAATAACGGATGATACGCATTATCTAATTTTAAAAAGGCGCTTTCCTGCAGAGCCGGCAGGTTGCCATCTATATCAATAGCCAGCAATGCCTTGGCTTTAATAAAATCGAACTCACCTAAAATCTCGTAATACACTTTAAGAAGAGGCGCATAAATACTTAGTTTTGAGGTAAGCGCCTGCAAAATTCTATTCACTTCCCTGCGTTCTTCAATCTCTAATGAAAAAATTACATTGTTCAATTCAATTGTTTCTTCAGGTTCAATAAATGATGTGCGGCGGCTGTCACTTTCTCCGTGTAAAATACCTTTTACCATTCTTTTTTGCTCAGCAAAAACTGCAAGCACACGCCTGCCATTCATAAAACTTTCTTCAATATCAGCGAGGTAACCTTGTTTATTTAAGCGGTCAACTATCCTGTTAAAAATTCTTCTTAGCTCATTTCTTTTTTTGTACAAACTTATCCGAACTGCTGCTAAATTCTCTGATGCATCATCCTTTACATTACCTGTTTCATCCAATACTTCATCAATCAATTCAATAATAAGTTTTTCGTAATAAGTTTCGCTGATAACCAGCGCCAGCGATAGATACGCCAATTTTCTTTCATTATCAAACCACCTGAAAACCTGCCTTATATTTTCTGTTAACTTTCTTATATCAAGCAATTGTTCGCCATTTAATATAGCACCTTCAATGTGTAATAACTTTATTTGTTTGGCAAGATTGAAAACATTATCAGCAGGAAATAACAGATGATTTTGCAGCAGCAATTTATACTCATTCGTCTGCCTTAGAAGCGGCTCAATAAATTCCCTTTTTGTAAAAATAAGTAAGTTGTTCGTTTTATCTTTTGCGTATTCCGTTTTGCAATGTGAAGCAAGCAGGTTTTTTATTTTATCAAATTCTAACTGGTATGTTGCAGATTGCGGAAACAGTTTCATAGCTATGCCAACGGAGCTCTAAATTTATTGTAAAGATAAATGGCAATTATATGTAAGTGTGATAATGTGCTTACTTTTCTTTTATGCGAAGCTCTGCGTATAAAGTAGTATTATCTTTTTCTCTTGTAAAAATATATTTTGAAGATGCTGCAATTATAATTTCTGCAGTTGTATAAATTTTACATCCTTCCATTAAGTGACCGCCAAGCGTTTTACCGGTGCTGTCTGCGATACAAATGTGGAGGTGCAAACCATTTTCAGCAACCGTTCCTGCCAGGCTGATTATTTCAAAATAGCCGGAGCCGGAGCTACTTACAGGCATGTTTGCAAAGCGAATATTATAATCTGTTAAGCTTCCAACGCAGGTAAGTATCCATCCGGCGCCAATCTTTTTTTTACTTATATATTGCTGTATAGAGTTCTTCAAATCGTCACCCGGCAGCAATCTTATAGCATGTGAAACATCATAGTTATTTTTCATTATCATCTCTTTATGTAAGGATATTAATTTCCCGGGCAGCTACTTTTTGTCGTACAACCTGTTAAATAAACAAGTTAAAATTTTACAGCCAATTCAATACCGTTTATCTTTGTGAAGTAAAATCAACTATTAAAATCATTCATAAACACGGCTTACTATTTACATTCTATTTGTTCGCAACTTGTAAAAAATAACATTATTTATGCCCGAAACATTCACAAAAAATTCGCAGGCTGATTATGATAAAAACAAAATCTCTTTTGATGAGCTGCTTAAAAATTTCAAAAAAGTATTTAAAGACAAATTAAAAATAACGTTCCATGAGATATAAATACTGTCTTGCTTTTATAAGATTTGTGTGTCTTGTTTTTTTGGGTTCATTTATTTCCTGTACATGCTTTTCGCAAAAATTTACTGCATCAATTGACCTGCAAATGAGTTTGCCAGCCGGCGAGTATAAAACAATAAATCCGGATGCAGGTATCGGTGGCATAGCTAATATTTTATACAGGCCAAACGAAGAGATACCTGTGAAGATAGGCGTTCAGCTTGGGATGCAGGTAAAAGGCAGCACACATCAATATTTTTCGGGTTATGTTTATGGCTTTTATGATGACTATAAAGTATCAGCCTCGAACAATATTTTTTCTTTACAATTTGTCACCCGGCTGCAACCCGAAAAGCGTGGCAAAATAAAACCGTTTCTTGATGCTATTGCCGGCTGGAATGTATTTTTTTCTACCGTAAATGTGGAGCGGCTTACTTTTTACAGCGACTATAATTCTTCTTATTCTAATTCATCAAAAGCTAAATGGGCTTTTTGTTATGGAGGCTCGGCAGGTGTTGATATTCCTTTAAATAAAAGAGATGATATAGGATTGGAATTAAAATGTGCCTATATTCTTGGAACAAATACAAACTACCTTACTGATCCAAGAATAGATGAAAACGGGCAAGTTTTCTTTGCCCAAAAAAATTCAACAACAGACATGATAATTCCGCAGGCCGGGATAAGAATATTAATCAGATAAAACCATTACTTTATTAGATTTAGTAATAACAGGACTTAGCTTTACAAAAGGCTTTAGCTTTATTATCTTAACATAATCAAGCGCTTTCATTACTAAAAAAGTACTATCAAACTCAAACCATCTTTGCGCAAAATTGGCGCTTTCTTTATACTTATGATGGTTGTTTTGAAAAAGCTCTCCCATCATTACAAATCCCCACGGAGTTGTATTTCTTGAATGATCTCCATTATTATAATTGCTATAGCCAAGCTTGTGGCCAAACCAGTTTACAACTGCACCCTGTATAGGACCCATTACAAAATGAATGGGCAATAACAAAAACCACCAATAACTTGGAGCAAAGGCGAGATAAAAAGCTGTATAGAATGCGCCAAATGCAATCCTTGTGAGGGAGTGATGAGCGAACTTATCAAGATTGTCCCACTTTGGAATATATTCTTTTGTAAACTGTGCCTCGGGCAAATTTTCTCCTGTAACAAAGCCACGAAAAATAGTAGCTGTATGCAACATCATATGCCAGATGTCTTTGAAAAAATGAGGCGAATGCGGATCTTTTTCTGTATCACTGTACACATGATGCATCCTATGTAAAACTGCATATGCTCTTGGTATAAGATAAGATGAACCCTGGGCAATCCATGTTAAAAAATAAAATGTTTTTTCCCAACCTTTGCTGGTAGTATACATTTGATGCGAAGCGAATCTATGTAAGAAAAACGAATGGAAAAATAAGGAGATAAACCAGTGGCCGAAGAAAAATAACAGGATATAAGACATTGTATATAATTGAAATAATCAGTACACAATCTACGGTATTTAACCCGATTTGGATGAGCTCTTTTACACTTTAACATATGAAATTATTTTGAAAACCACACTCTTCGCAGTTCTAATAAATTTAAGGTATTAGCATTAAAGTTTTTTACATAAGGATGTGAAAAGCGAATTACCATATCATACCACAAAAGCACTACAGGCGCATCATTCATTACTAACTGATCGGCTTGCCTGTAAAGTTTAAATCTTATTGAATCATTTTTTTCTGCCAGTGCTTTTTCATATAAAACATCAAAAGCCGCATTCTTATATCTTGTATAATTTGGCGGGGCAGGATTATGACTATAGAAAACGCTTAAATAATTTTCAGCATCAGGATAATCTGCTATCCAGTTGCCATGAAAAAACAATGCCTGCGATTTTGCAGTTTGCTCAAGTAATAAACTTTTTTGCACAACTTCCACCTGGATTTTTATGCCGAGTTGTTGCAATTCATTAGCTATATAACTGCCAATATCTGCATACAGCGGGGTGGTTAATAAAGCAATAACCGGCAAGCCATTACCATTGGTGAAGCCCGCTTCCTGTAAGAGTTTCAGCGCTTTTGCCTGGTTATAACGGTAACCGGTAAATGTTGAAGAATCGAATGACGGAAGACCTGCCGGAACAAAGCCGCTTTCTGCAGGCGTACCAATAGAATTCCTCACATACATGATCATTTTTTTTCTATCAATGCCATAGTTAATTGCCTGTCTTAGTTTTTTTATTCTTAAAGGAGAATTTTTAATCAGCGCATTATTTGAATCAATTAAAATACCCAGATACTCTGTGCTGAGGTACGTTTGTTTGCTTAAATTAATCTTACCATTCCACTCTTTACGCAACGCTCCTTTTTTGGTAAGCACTTCATCTTTAAAAGCCGCATCAATATCGTTTATCGCATCAAGCCTTCCCTGCTGAAACTCTAAAAATTCTGTAGCCTTACTATCAAAAAAAGAAACCTTAACGCCGTCTAAATAAGGCAGTCGCTTTCCTGTGCTGTCTTTCTCAAAATAATTTTCATTTTTTATTAAGATAAGCGCCTGCCCTTCTTCCCAGGCTACAAACCGGAATGGGCCTGTGCCACAGGGATTTCGCCGAAAATCTTTACCATACTTTTCTACTGCTTCATGTGGTACGATAGAACAATATTGCATACTTAATATTCCTAAAACAGGGTTAAAAGGTTTACTTAGTTTTATTTGAAACGTGGAATCATTAAGCGCCTTAAATGGTTCTATACTGTCAACACGGTTATTAAAAATCCAGGCGCCGCTGCTCGCAGTATTTTTATCCATAATTCTTTTAAAACTATACACCACATCGCCTGCCGTTAACTGTCTTTTTTTATTGCCAAAAAGCAATTGATTATTTTGAAAAAAAACATCGGTTCTCAAATGAAAAGTGAAGGTTAAGTTATCAGCAGATATATCCCAGCTTTTGGCAACAGATGGAATTATTTTAGTATGCTCATCCACCTCTACCAAAGTATTATACAACTGGTGAACTGCCCACATAATTGATTGGTTCTTTGCAAAAGCAGGATCAAGTGTTGCAATACCCGAGGCTTCGTTATAGTGAAAAATATTTTTGTTTTGGCTATGTTTATTACAGGAAGCGAAATGGCCTAAAAGAAAAATGCCAACAGCAAAATTGAAAATCGAAAACCGGAAATTATGATTTCTTTTAAGCATGTTTATAAAAATGTAAATTAAATTTAGTTATTCAAATCACCTCATGCGAAAGATACCGGTCTTAATGATTTTTCTTTTTTCAATGCTTTTCTCTTCTGTCACTATTGCACAATTTTCTCACGCTGATACATTACGCGGAGCTTATAATCAATACAGAAACTGGTGGGATGTTTTAAAATATGATCTGCATGTAAAGTTTACTATTGAAGATAGCAGCATCAACGGTTTTAATGTAATTTATTACCGTGCATTAAAAAAAAATAAGACAATGCAGATTGATCTTCAGCAACCGTTGATGATAGATAGTGTTTTTTTAGTTGCCTATATTCCTTTACGGTATGATAATTATGAGCCGGAAAAAATTGCGACTCCAAAACAAAAAATATCTTCCATCACACAAGATGGAGATGCATATTTTATTGATCTGCCACAAAATATTCTTGATAACTCTACCAATTATCTCATTGTTTATTATCATGGTAAACCTAAGGTAGCTGTAAAGCCGCCATGGGACGGAGGTTTGATCTGGAAAAAAGACAGCGCTAATAATCCGTGGACTTCTGTTGCCTGCCAGGGGCTTGGTGCAAGTGTTTGGTATCCTTGTAAAGATCATCAAAGTGATGAACCTGATAGCGCCGAAATGCACATTACGTGCCCTGATACGCTTATGTGCGTTGGCAATGGGCGCTTTAGAGGAAAGCAAATTAATAATGATGGAACAGCAACATATGATTGGGCTGTAGTGAATCCTATAAATAATTATTGCATCATTCCATACATAGGAAAGTATGTAAATTTTAATGAAGTTTATAAAGGAGAAAAGGGAGATCTTACAATGGATTATTGGGTACTTAATTATAATCTGGATAAAGCAAAGGAACAATTTAAAGATGCGCCAAGAATGATGAAAGCTTTTGAATATTGGTTTGGTCCTTATCCTTTTTATGAAGATGGTTATAAGTTAGTTGATGCGCCGCATTTAGGCATGGAACATCAAAGTGCAACGGCGTATGGTAATGGTTATCAAAACGGATATGCAGGCAGAGATTTATCAGCAAGCGGCTGGGGAATGAAATGGGATTTTATTATTGTGCATGAAAGCGGCCATGAATGGTTTGGCAACAATATCACCTCAAAAGATATTGCAGATATGTGGGTGCATGAAGGATTTACTGCCTACTCAGAAGTATTATTTACAGAATATTATTATGGTAAAAAAGCTGCTGAGGAATATGTAACAGGCGTACGAAAGTTAATAGATAACAAATATCCTGTAACAGGAACTTACAATGTAAACGATGACCCCAGTAACCGTAGTACAGACATGTATTATAAGGGAAGCAATATGCTGCATACCATAAGGCAGGTGATTAATGATGATGAAAAATTCAGAAGTATATTAAGAGGATTGAACCAAACCTTTTATCATAAAACCGTTACCAGCAGCCAGGTTGAGCAATACATTTCAAAACAGGCCGGCCTTGATCTTTCAAAAATATTTGATCAGTATTTGAGAACAGTTAACGTGCC
>CAXSDW010000123.1:0-8544 GCA_964236235.1 uncultured Chitinophagaceae bacterium | reverse complement strand
TTATCTATATCAATTTTCATTTGATTTTTACTTTTCTCAATTTCAATCTTCGCTTTCTTTAATTCCTTATTTAATTTTTTCATATCACTTTCATTCAGCTTTTTGATATTGTTTTTAAACTCTTTTGAATTAAGATTTCTCTTAAGATCATCAGTTGCATTTTGGATATCTATTTTAATTTTATCAAGGTTAATATCTTTTACAGAATTATTTATCTCTGCCTTTATTTCATCCAATTTTATACTTTCGAGAGAAAGTGCAATGTCTTCTTTCATTTTATCCGCATTAATTGAATTCAAAGAATTTTGTACATCCCTGGATACATTATCCCAGTTAATACTGTTTAATTCTACAGCCACTTTATCTAATGCTTTATTTAATTCTTTCATATCTATTTCAACATGCACAGATTTTTTAGGTGTTGTATCTGAAAGTGCATGTGGTGCAAAAGTGTTTGTAATTTTAAAAGCATCACGGAAACCCATGATAGGCGCTAAAGCGATTGAGCCGAAGATGAAAATTAGAACGTTTCTTTTTGCATGTTGTGTTTTCATTTTGATAAAGTTTAAAAGTTAATTACTCATTTAATACGAAAGTATTCGTAAACAAATATACGATTGCATTCGTATAATGGTACAAAATCCGAAAAATATTTTTACAGTCTTATATAAAACTTTCTTAAAAATTTTTGCGTTAAAATCATTTGTAGATTGTTCGCCTGTTTCAAATTTAAGATTAGATTTTTTATACCGACTTTTATAACAATTAAGTGAAAAATATGCAGGCAATTATAAGTAAAACCATGTTAGATAATAAACTAATTGAGGCGTTCAAATTAATTACAGGTGCAGAACATGTAATGGTTGATGTGGAAACTTTGCAAGATTATTCTCATGATGAAACGGAACATTTATCTTATTTACCTGAAGTAGTTATAAAGCCCCGAAGTGCAAAAGAGATAAGTGAAATTTTAAAGATTTGCAATGTTTATAATATTCCTGTTACGCCAAGAGGCGCTGGCACCGGGCTTAGCGGAGGTGCTTTGCCACATTTAGGCGGAGTTTTAATTTCTACAGAAAGAATGAATTCTATTGTAGAAATTGATGAAAGAAATTTACAGGTGATAACGGAGCCGGGAGTTATTACTGAGGTTTTACAAAATGCTGTAAAAGAAAAAGGCTTGTTCTATCCGCCCGATCCAAGCAGTCGTGGTTCTTGTTTTATAGGCGGGAATATTGCAGAGAACAGCGGTGGGCCAAAAGCAGTAAAATATGGTGTAGTAAAAGATTATGTATTGAACCTTGAAGTGGTGTTACCTACCGGCGAAATTATATGGACAGGAGCAAATGTTTTAAAGAATTCCACAGGTTATAATATTACTCAATTGCTGGTAGGCAGTGAAGGTACTTTAGGGATTGTGACCAGGATTGTTTTGAAACTTATTCCATTACCATTGCATGATCTCCTAATGCTTGTGCCATTTAATAATCTTGAAAAAGCAGGCGAAGCCGTAAGCGCAATTTTTAGAGCCGGCTATACGCCCAGCGCTTTAGAATTAGTGGAGATTGATGCATTACTTATTGTGAGCAAATTTGTTGATAGTAATGCGATTCCAATTTCAAACGATACTGCTGCGCATTTAATTATTGAGGTTGATGGAAATCATTTGGAAACACTGATGCAGGAAATGGAATCTATTGCAGAGATAATGGCATTGTATGATTGTGGTGAAATTTATTTTGCTGATAATGCTCAGCAAAAAGCGGAGTTATGGAAGTTGCGCAGAAGAGTTGCAGATGCAGTAAAAATTGCCGGCTACACAATAGAAGAAGATACAGTTGTACCAAGGGCAAAGTTGCCTGCATTAATAAAAGCCGTTAAGGAATTAGGCAGATCGTATGGATTTAAATGTGTTTTTTATGGCCATGCCGGAGACGGTAATTTGCATATTCGCATAAAAAAAGAGGGAACAGAAAATAGCCAGGATGATCCTGAAATGACTAAATGCCTGAGGGCTTTATTTGAAATAGTGAAATCTCTTGGCGGTACTATCAGCGGTGAACATGGGATCGGGTTAGTGCAAAAAAATTATATGGATATTATGTTTGATCAAAAGCAAATTGAAATAATGAGAAGCATAAAAAAAGTATTTGATCCGAATAATATTTTAAATGCCGGAAAAATTTTTGATTAATAATCTATTCCAAACTTAATTCTTCAGGCGAAGAAATAAACGTAATACTTTCGGCCAAATCATTATACAAAAAATCCTCTTCCGCCATTCTTTTTAAATGCTTTATAAGATGATTATAAAAGCCGGCAGTGTTTAAAACAATTATTTTTTTATCATGAATGCTCAGCTGGTTCCAGGTTAATATTTCAAATAATTCATCCATTGTGCCAAAGCCTCCTGCCAATATAATTGCCGCATCACATTTATTATACAGCATCGTTTTTCTTACATGCATATCTGCCACTTCATGCAACTCCGTTAAGCCAATATGCTGATGTTCTCTTTCCCTTAAGGCTTTCGGTATAACACCAATAATTTTTCCTTGTTTTTCAATTACAGCATTTGCAACTGCTCCCATTATTCCTTTGTTTCCGCCGCCATAAATTACCAGGATATTTTTTTCAGCAAGCAGGTAACCAAGTTGCTTTGCATGTTGCATGTACAAGGGGTTTTTGCCTGGCTTAGAACCACAAAACACCGCTAAAGATCTGATTGACATATTTTATTTATCTTGAATAAAATTCAAATTAAAAAGATTGAAATCCTAATTTTCAACTTTAATTTTTATTTATCAATTGCAGTAATATGTCGCCAACTATCCTTTTCTTATTCGTGCTGGTTTACTTTACTGTATTACTTATTGTGGCATATTATACTTCGCGGCATTCTACTAACGAAACTTTTTTTATTGGTAATAAAAGCTCTAACTGGTTATTGGTGGCATTTGGTATGATAGGTACATCGTTAAGCGGCGTTACCTTCATTAGTGTGCCTGGAACCGTTGGCCCTGCCGGGTTTGGCTATTTCCAGGTAGTGATCGGTTACCTTGTTGGCTACCTCATTATTGCTTACATTTTGCTGCCGTTGTATTACCGGTTAAACCTTACTTCAATTTATGATTATCTGTTGCAGCGGTTTGGATTGACATCTTATCGCACAGGCTCTTTATTTTTTATATTATCAAGAACACTTGGAGCAACAGCAAGACTTTATCTTGTAATAAATGTGATACAAATATTCATTCTTGATCAGATGGGTATTCCTTTTTGGGCAACAACACTGGTCATCTTACTAATGATTTTATTATACACTTTTAGAGGAGGCGTTAAAACAATTGTATGGACTGATACTTTGCAAACCACCTTCATGTTGACAGGACTCGTAGTGTGTATTTTTTTTATTATGAACAATCTCAATCTTTCTTTTTTTCAAACATTAACTTCATTAAATAATAAAGGCCTTACAAAGATTTTTAACAGTGATATAAACAGCGCCGGTTTTTTTGTGAAGCAAATAATAGGAGGGATGTTTATAACTATTGCTATGACAGGATTAGACCAGGAAATGATGCAAAAAAATATTAGTGTGAGAACCCTGAAAGACTCACAAAAAAATATGGTGACTTTTAGTATTATAATTGTGCTGGTTAATTTTCTTTTTTTATTTCTGGGAGGATTGCTTTATTTATATGCAGCTGCAAACAATATAACAATAACCGGTGATGATCTGTTTCCCACAATTGCTTTGCAACATTTGCCGCAGTTCATTTCCATAATCTTTATTATAGGATTGATCTCGGCATTATTTCCCAGCGCAGACGGCGCCATCACTGCACTTACATCATCATTTTGTATAGATATTCTCGGGATAAAAAGAAGAAAAGATATAGCCGAAGAAGTAAAAATGCGAACACGAAAAGTTGTGCATATCACCTTTGCTATTGTGTTTATGGTATGTGTAATGATATTTAAATTGATAGATAACAAATCAATTATAACAGTGATTTTAAAAGTTGCCGGATATACTTACGGACCGCTACTGGGCTTGTTTTCATTTGGAATTTTAACCACAAGAAAAGTCAAAGAATCACTCGTTCCATTTGTTTGTTTGGCGGCGCCAATAGTTTGTTTTTTAATAGAAAAGTACCAGGCTAATCTTTTAGGAAAATTTCAGATAGGAATCGAGTTACTTATTTTAAATGGTTTAATTACATTTACAGGATTGTACTTTATTTCTGCAAAAGATAATACTGCAAAAGCATTTTAATTTTTCATCTCAATCCTTTAACCCTGATGGAAATTATTAATGAAAAGGCTGAAAAATATGTTACATCATTTACTTCAGAAGAAGATGCGCAGCTAAAAGAAATCGCAGAATTTACCAATCAGACACATGCTCATGCACACCTGCTCAGCGGTCATGTACAAGGGAAATTTTTAGAATTGCTAAGCTTTTTAATTCAACCAAAAAATATATTAGAAATTGGCACCTTTACAGGCTACAGCACTCTTTGTATGGCGAAAGGATTACAGGAAGATGGCGAAATTCATACAATAGAATTAAGAGATGAAGATGCACAAACAGCACAAAGTTTTTTTAGCAAATCTTTATACATTAATAAAATATTTTTACACACAGGTGATGCTCATGTTATTATTCCTGCTTTAAATAAGCGCTGGGACATGATTTTTTTAGATGCTGATAAAGTAAGTTATATTGATTATTACGAATTAACTTTGCCATCACTAAAGCAAGGTGGATTACTTATAGCTGATAATGTTTTGTTTCATGGTAAAGTTTTAGAACAGGACATCACCGATAAAAATGCAAAAGCAATAAATGCATTTAATCAGCATGTTGCTAATGATAAAAGAACACAGCAGGTATTATTAACCGTAAGAGACGGATTATCATTAATAAGAAAATTATAGCAAAAACTTTTTACTCAATTAATTAATGTATTTACCGTTATATTTTTATGAAAGGTGTAATTACTTTTATTTTTAGTGTAATGTTTTTGTTGCAAAAAGATTTTGCGCAAAACCTAACTGTTGAAGAATATATTCAGCAGCATAAAGATTTTGCAATACGTGAAATGAAAAGAATGGGCGTGCCTGCTGCAATTACGCTTGCCCAGGCGCTTTTAGAAACAGAAAACGGCAACAGTGATCTGGTAAAAAAATCTAACAATCACTTTGGTATAAAATGCAAAAGTTCATGGACGGCGGAAGGCGTAAGCCATGATGATGATGCGCCTGGTGAATGTTTCAGAAGCTATAAAGATGCTGAAGATTCTTATCGTGATCACTCAAATTATTTAAGAGGCAATGATCGTTATTCATTTTTATTTAAGCTTGATCCAAGAGATTATAAAGGCTGGGCTTATGGCTTAAAGAAAGCCGGCTACGCAACTAATCCACGCTATCCGCAGATATTGATAAAAAATATTGAAGACAATAATTTAGAACAGTATACATTAATTGCTGTAAATGACATACCGGTTTTTGATGCTTCAAAATATACAAGCGATCCTGAAGACAAGGCTTTTGATGAGTTAACAAATGCCCGTACAACCAAAAAGTCAGGAAAAAAAGAGAAACTGAATAATGATGCGTTTCAGCAATTTGAAAACAGGTTAAGCATTAATGAAAGCACTGCTATCTATGCAAAAAAAGGTACTTCGCTTCTTGCCATTGCCTCTGATAATAATATTAATCTTGAAAAATTATTGGAATATAATGATCTGCAAAAAGATGGATTACTTGAGAAAGATCAACTTATTTTTCTTGAGAAAAAAGCAAAGGAAGGAGATAAAGATTACTGTATAGCGCAACACAATGAAACACTTTATGACATAGCCCAGAAAAATGGGGTACGGCTGCAAAATCTTTATGAATATAATGCGCTTACCGCAAATGATTCTCTTTATGCAGGCGCTAAAGTAAACCTGAAACCAACTTCTGGTGATATTGTAAGAACCAATTTGAATATAACACCGGCAGATATTAAGATGCATGCTGTTCAGCCAAAAGAGGGTTTATATTCTATTTCAAAAAAATATGGAATAACGGTAGATCAAATTAAAGAATGGAATAATTTACAAAACGATACTTTAAAAGTGGGACAACAACTTATCATATCAAAGTAAACAATGGAAATTATTACTGTTCATAATAAACGATTTGAACCCTATATTACAGCAGCACAAATAAGCGAACAAATTAAGCGGATTGGTTTTGAGATCAGTAATGATTACAAAGGTAAAAGACCATTATTTATTGCTATTTTAAATGGCGCTTTTATGTTTGCCTCAGATCTTTTCAGAGAAATAAATATAGAAGCTGAAATATCTTTTATAAAGCTGGCATCATACAAAGGCGTTACATCTACAGGGCAGGTAGTAACCGCAATTGGGCTTGATGTTGATCTTGTTGGACGAGATGTTGTTATATTAGAAGACATAGTAGATACAGGTAAAACGCTATCTCATTTTTTACCTCAGTTAAGGCATCATGGCCCGGCATCATTAAAAGTCGCTGCATTTCTATTTAAACCTGATTCTTTATTGCATCCGGTTAAAATAAATTATGTTGGATTTACAGTTTCAAAAGAATTTTTAATTGGTTATGGTTTGGATTATGATGGATTGGGAAGAAACTATAAAGACATCTATCAATTGCAATAACCTTGCCTGCGGCGTGTTTGAAGCGTTTTTTGTGTTGCAAATAGTTAATTATATATTACACAAAAGATACAATTGCTTAAAATTAATTTAACTGCTTTACTATTTTTACTTCTTTATAATTCACATGCTCAATATTATATCAGGGGCCAGGTAGTTGATGAAAAAAATGAGCCATTGCAGAATGTGAAAATTTATATGCATTCAAACCGGTTGATTTATAACAGCGGTATTTCCGGTGGTTTCGGAATAACAACTTCCCTTTTAAATGATACATTAACCTTCAGCATGCAGGGATTTGAGACTAAGGCAGTACCTGTACAGGCGAACGTTTATCAATCAATAGTTTTAAAACTATTAAGCAATTTTTCTACCATACAAAAAGATAATTTGCTCTCTTTTACAAACGATCAAATTTTACAAAATAATAAAAACTGGTCTCTAAGTAATGAATCGTATAGTGATCTTGTTGAGAATAGTTTTATCGAAGCCAAGAAGTTTCCATCCACTGCATTTTCAGTGAGAGCAGATAAAGCATCTTACAGTAACATGCGAAGATTTCTAAATCAAAATAGTTTAGTGCCGCCAAACGCTGTAAGAATAGAGGAAATGCTGAATTATTTTAATTTTAATTATAAGGAGCCATCAAACAATGAAGTTTTTAATATAGGATCACAACTTACCTCTTGCCCGTGGAATGCCGAACACCAGCTTTTGTTTTTAAATCTTAGCGCCAAAAAATTAAATCTTGACAAAGTGCCACCAGGTAATTTTGTTTTTCTTATAGATGTTTCAGGCAGTATGGATTTGCCAAATCGCCTGCCTTTACTAAAGGAAGGTTTTCAGCTGCTGGTTAAAAATCTGCGGGCAAAAGATACTGTATCTATTGTAGTTTATGGAGGTTCTGTTGGCGTATGGCTGCAGCCTACAAGCGGGGCTGAAAAGCAAAAAATTACTAAAGCAATTGAAGAGTTAAATGCTGATGGCGATACTCCGGGTGAAGCTGCAATTAAAACTGCTTACAAGGTTGCTAAAAGTACTTTTAATAAAAACAGCAACAACAGGATCATTATGGCTACCGATGGAGATTTTAATGTAGGCCAGACAAATGAAAAAGAACTGGAAGAAATGATTTCAAAAGAACGGCAGTCGGGCATTTACCTTACATGTCTTGGAGTTGGAATGGGCAATTATAAAGATTCTAAAATCGAAACGCTTGCAAGAAATGGCAATGGCAATTTTGCTTATATAGATGATATAAGAGAAGCCGAAAAAGTGCTGGTTACAGAATTCACTCAAACATTATATACTGTTGCCAACGATGTATCTGCGGCTGTAAAATTTAATCCCGATTTTATTAAAGAGTATCGGCTGATAGGTTATGATAATAAAAGAAATATTTCAGCCGACACAAGTGTAGCGCTGGAAGGTGGTGAAATTGGATCAGGGAATGGTGTTACTGCAGTATTTGAAATTAAACCGGTAACTGCCGGCATTTATGATTCTATAAAAAACAGTGGTATAGCAACAATTAATATAAACTATCGTCTTCCTGATGAAGAATTAAACAGAAGATCTACATTTATTTGCCCGCAAAATTTCAAGACATTTAAAGATATATGCAGCGACCTGAGATTTGCTTCAGCCATTGCCATGTTCGGCTTAATATTACGACAGTCAAAATATATTGAAGGTGCTGAATTAAATACTGTTGCACAAATTGCAAAAGAAGCGGTAAATCCCAAAGATTATTTGCAGAATGAATTTTTAACTCTTGTTGATAAAGCACAAAAACTATATTCAAAAAAGAAAAAGAAAGGCTTGAAGTTTAGTCTTTTAAATTAATTAA
>CAXSDW010000122.1:0-8803 GCA_964236235.1 uncultured Chitinophagaceae bacterium | reverse complement strand
ATAAGATGATTTGATAAGGATATTGTCTTTTCCTTCCTTTGTTGAAACCCTTGTCTTTAATAAATTTGTTTCAACGAAGTCTATAAGTGTGTGAACACGAAACCGGCAGGGAGTTATCGTTGCTTTTCGTTGAAGGCACTAAGGAAAACCTCATCTTATGGGACAGCATTTAAGGCAGGCTTGTTACCTCATCTTGCCTTGCTGTAATAAACGATTCGTAATTAAAATTTATAATCTTCTCTTTCAGGATTAAAAACATCAAGTAATTCGCAATAAGTAATGGCTCGTCCGCCATGTTTTACATAGGGAGGAATTACGGCTACCTTTCCGGGTTCAAGTAAGGTTGTTTTTCCATCTGCCGTAAGCTCAAATGTGCCTTGTAATACATTAGCTACCTGTTCATGCAGGTGTGAATGTTCAGGCATCACTGCACCTTTATCTACTTTCCAATACATGAAAGTCATAGTGCCTGTATGAATGGTTTTTCCCCTGTAGCCTGGTATAACTTCTTTTTCATCAAGCCTGGTTATATCTATAAATGGCATGGCATAAATATAAAATGCAAGGTTACTGATTTAAACGCTTCGTTCACTATTTCCGGCAGTGATCTTCCTGTAACTGCTGATATTGAAAGCATCACGCCAGTTATGATACTTAACCGGAGAATATAACCTGCTGCCATAAACAAGCGTTCAATTGAAACTTTATATCACTGCATCCGGTTTCTGAAAACTTAGCAACAATCGGGTTTCGCCGCAAGCAGATCAACGATAATTTTGCTGCATAAATTTAGAGCTATGCATCATGTTAAAGAACCCGCTATTTTATACTTTGGAACTCCGGTAGTGTTAATAAGCACATTAAATGAAGATGGCACTTATAATCTTGCACCGATGTCTTCGGTTTTCTGGCTTGGCTGGCGATGTGTGATAGGACTTTCAGCATTTTCAGAAACAACAAAGAATATTATTCGTGAGAAACAATGTGTCTTGAATCTTCCGTCCGTAAACCAGGTTGCAGCGGTTAACAAGCTTGCGTTAAAAACGGGTTCTGATCCTGTTCCTGAAGGTAAAAAGCAAAAAGGATATCATTACGAACCCCGCAAGTTCGAGATCAGCGGATTAACGCCGGTAGATTCATTGGTGGTAAATGCTCCAAAAGTATTGGAATGCCCTATACAACTTGAAGCGGAGCTGAAAAAAATAAATCCATTGGCAGAAGATGATCCAAAACAAAAAGGCCGCCTGGTAACCTTTGAATTACGCATCTTAAAAGTACACCTTGAAAAAGAAATTTTAATGCAAGGTCATGAAAATCGTGTTGACCCTGATTTGTGGCGACCATTAATTATGAGCTTTCAACAGTTTTATGGTTTGGGAAACAAAATTGACAAATCAATATTAGGTACAATACCGGAGCATACCTATAAAACCCCTGACCTGGAATATGGAAGATCACTTTGAGCGATGCGGCTATAAAATGAAGGCGCATTAAACCGGTAAAAACAGCTAATTCTTTTTTCATTTAATAGCTGCCCCAGTTGCACCTTCTAAAGCTTATACATTAAGGTTTAGATAAAATTAATTTCTTTACAGAAAACTATTATTTTGCCTCAAAATAAAATTAAAAACAAAAAATAATGTCAACAGAAGAGAATAAGCAAGTGGTACTTCGCTTTAATAAAGAATTTTTGGAAAGGGGCAACAATGAAGTATTGAAAGAGATTGTTGCCGGTGATTTCACCAATCATACTGCCGCTCCAGGTGTAGCTAAAGATGTGAGCGGATTAATATACTTTGTTGGTATGCTGCACAAAGCGTTCAGCAATATGCATATTGATATTCATGACCAGCTTGCAGAAAATGATTTGGTAGCAACACGAAAAACCATTCATGCAATACATACCGGAGAAATAATGGGCCATGCTGCAACCGGCAAAGCGATTGAAATGAATGTAATAGATATTGTTCGCCTGCGTGATGGAAAATATGTTGATCATTGGGGCAGAAATGATATAATGCAGGTGATACAATCATTGTAATTATTGCTCAACATTAAGATCGAGGTAAAACATTATTTATAAGCTTATTAATGAAATTATATGAATGCACAAACTATATTTATAACCGGCGCAACTGACGGTGTTGGTAAACTTACGGCCATTGATCTTGCTAAACAAAATGAAGACGCAATTATTCTTGTACATGGCAGAAACAAAGGCAAACTTGATAAGGTAATCGAAGAAATAAAACAAGAAAGCGGCAATCAAAATATTGAAGGCTTTGTTGCAGATCTGTCATCAATGAATGAAGTGCGGCAGCTTGCAAAAGAAGTATCGGCAAAGCATGATAAAATTGATATCTTAATAAACAATGCGGGTGCAGGTTTTGCGGCGCCACGTTATAGTAAAGATGGATTTGAAACAAGACTTGCAGTAAATTACCTGGCGCCTTTCTTACTCACAAACCTGTTATTACCGGCTATTAAAAAAGCGCCGGCAGCTCGTATTGTAAATGTTAGTTCAGCAGGCCAGTCGCCCATACATTTTGATGATATTATGCTTCAAAAAAGCTTTGATGGTATTACTGCTTACACGCAAAGCAAGCTTGCGCTTATTATGTTTACTATTGATCTTGCTGATGAATTAAAAAACGATAATGTCACTGTAAACAGCTTGCATCCCGGAACTTATCTTGATACAAACATGGTTCATGATGCTGGTATAAAGCCGCAGAATACAGTGCAAAGCGGCGCAGATGCAGAAGTATATCTTGCAACATCACCTGAACTAAAAAATGTTACCGGAAAGTATTTCAATGTAAAAAGAGAAGCAAAAGCCAATGCCCAGGCTTATGATGTAAATGCAAGAAAACAATTAAGAGATTTAACCTTAAAGCTTACCGGGCCTGTTTAAAGATAAAGCTGCTCACAATTTTATCTTTCTAAAATGCTTAAGAATATTTATTGACAGAAAGTATGTGCAACTTGAAAGTGGAATAGCAAATGAAGAATACCGTGCTTAATATTTTGGAAACAATGATTTTTCTCAAGCAATAATGCTTATATTAATTCTTTGAATGATGCGATAAAGCATCTGCACCATATTTGTGACAAAACCCGCTGGCATGAAAGAAAATGTTTATAAACCCCAACCATTAAATGATACTTTATATATCTTATACACTTGCTGCTATAATAATATCTTTTGCATCTTTTTTTAGTGTTAACCAGGCAAAAGGGAGTAAAAGAATAAACAGGCGTATTAAAAATATAATAAGATTGCAGGCAATATTACATTTATTAAAGAAGTAAAAGCACGCTTTACTTGAAGTACAAAAAGTTCATCAATGATACAGTTGTAATATTGTATTGTTTAAATTTTTCTCAACTTCTATAGAATCAATTGGGCCTCCCACAGATAAATAAGCAACTTTTCCCAAACTGTCTGTAATGATATTCGTCGGAAACCCATGATTAAAATTAAGTTTGTAACAGTCGTCTTTACTAATACAAATAACAGGATACTCTATAAAATACTTCTTGGCAATTTTTAACGCATCCACGTGAGATTCAAACGTAAAAGAAACAAGTTCCAATTTTTTATTTGTCCTGCATTTAGTGTAAATTTTATTTAAGGCGCTAAATTCAGCAACGCAAGGCTCACAGGCTTCAAACCAAAAATTAATTAAAGTGATTTTCCCCTTTAGACTCCTGCTATTAAATTCTTTTTTATCCAAACTTTTACTTTGAGGAAATAAAAACTCTTTCCCAATATCATCTTGCGTATTTGTAATTATTGAAGTGTAAAATTGATTATTATCTTGACATAGAACATTTTCAAAAAAAGGTAATAAAAATAGTATACATATTATCTTACTCATTCCTGATAACAATTAATGGTTAGGTAATTTAGCCATATATCTGCAATTGGGATTTAAACGAACTAAAGAAGCAAAGTGGAGAAGGGCAAGTTCTTTCCTGTGAAAGAATTTAGGCGAGGTAAATACTATATGCCTAAAACCTGTTTAAGCTTTGCGTAGCCGGCTTTACTTACAGGTAATCTTACACCGGTATTGAGTAATACCACATGGCTGTCTTTTTCATAAGCATCTATTCTTGTTATAAGTTGTGTGTTTACAATGTAAGAGCGGTGTATTCTTATAAACTGGAAAGGAGTAAGTGATTGCTCAAAAAAGCCCATGGTACGCTTCTTTAAAAAAGAACCTTCTGCAGTAATTATCTTTACATAATCATCTGCTGCTTCTAAATAATTAACCTGCGGAATTGGGATGATCTTAATTTTGTTGCCGTCTTTTACCACGATACGGTTTTGCTGCGCCGGAGATTGTGCAGCAGATTCCACCACAAGTTGTGTTTGAAGCGTACCTGTATGCTGAAGAAATTTTTGGATTGCTTTATCAAAGCGCTCTTTGCTAAAAGGCTTAAGCAAATAATCTATAGCATTCGATTCAAAAGCCTTAATGGCAAATTCATCAAAGGCGGTAGTAAAAATTACAACAGGAGGATTATCCAAAAGCTCCAGCATCTCAAAGCCATTGATCTTGGGCATTTGAATATCAAGAAATATAAGTCCGGGCTCATGCTGCTGTATCGCCTTTATACCTTCAAAGCCATCATTACATTCGGCAACAATTTCAATATCCGCATACGGCTTAAGGTATTCTTTTACAATATCTCTTGCCAGCGGTTCATCATCAATAATTACTGCTTTCATACAATCTGAGGTATAAGTATAGTGGTGGTAAAGTGCTCGTTTTTATGTTGCGTTGATAAAAGATCATCTCTTCCAAATAATAGAAACAATCTTCTCTTGATAGATGAAAGCCCAAAGCCTGTTCCCTTTAATGGCTGTGACGTTTCCGGGTCAAACGGGTTCTCAATGAGGATCCTTAAATAATTGTTTTCTGCCGCCGCACTTATCGTTATCAATACATTCCCGATAATATCATATAAGCCAAACTTTATAGCATTTTCAACAACCGGCTGCAGCAGCATCGCAGGCAGTTTCAAAGCCATAGCTTCATCAGTGCATACTACATCCGTTTGCAGCCTGTGGCCAAACCTTACCTTTTCAATCTCGAGGTATAACTGCAGGTGCTGCATCTCCTCTTCAAGTGTATTCCACAGGTCTTCTTCTTTTTTTAGAGTTCCGCGTAAAAACTCACTTAGCTGTGTTATCATATGCCTTGCCTTCTCGGGCTGTGAACCTGTGAGTGAGCTTATTGAATTAAGGCTGTTAAACAAAAAGTGCGGCTGTAATTGCTGTCTCAATTTGAAAAGCTCAGCATCTCTTGTAAGGCTTTCTGCTTCCAGTTTACGGCCATCTATAGCTTTTTGTTCCTGCTGGCTATACCATAATAAACTAAACATACTAATGCTGGCTGTTATTAAAAAACCTGCGCCAAACCTCAGCTTCCAGGTAGAGCGAACAAAATCTTTAAAGGCATCATTCTCATTAAACGCTGCCCATATAACAGCTTTGTGAAGCAACAGGCAAATGGTACTTGCTATAATACTTGTAACAAGTATGTACCAGTATTTTTCCTGCCGGGGAAGATAATATTTCATGTTGTTGCTGATAAAGAAACAGCTTGCACCAAGCAGCGCAATGTATATTATGGAATCGCTAATGGCTAACTTATCCTCAATATTAATTTCTTTAAGCAACACATATTGCAGTATCATACACAGTACCCACCATGCGCCAAAAAAGATACGAAGCTTTTTATCAGATAATATTGAAGCAGCCACCCGGTAAGCTTAATTGATTTCAAATAATTTTTCATTGCATCTTTCGTGCAGGTGTGCGGCACGCTTGTAAGTATTACTGATGTACTGGTCTGCATCGTCCTGCTCACAAATGCGGGAGTAAATTTCTGCTCCATCTGTAAACTCCGCAAGCAGGTGCAATTCACACACATCTATAAACTTCCAGTGCACCAACTTTTGTGAATCATTTAAAAAAGTGTCTTCTTCACGATGGCCTGTAATTCTGGCTTTTTCAAAAGCATGCAGGTCATCTTCTGCGTATATAATTCTTAATTGCTCATCAAACTGCGGCTTATGATTGCCTTCGCCACAAATGATCCTGTACACTATTTTGGCAAGATACCATTTCATAAAAAACGTTTTGAAAGATGGATAAATTTATTAGTTACGTAAAACGGATTAATAATTAACTACTTCAATACCACCAAATACACAAGTGCCTTTAAGGGTGATTAACTTATCAGGAACCGGCCGGCCGGAAATGAAGTTTCTCTTATCTTCAATACCACCAAATATTACAGACACTTCATTTTTTACATTCCAGTTTGATGGTACAATCAGCTTAGTGCCGCCGAAGATATTATGGATCTCAAGCTCAATAGGATGTTGCATATCAGCCTGCAAAAGATTTAGTTCTGTGCCGCTCATAAAATTATGTATCTCTCCTCCTTTAAAATTTTTAGAGATGATATTTCTTTTTATTCCGCCAAATACATTTTTAATCTCAACATACTCTGAGGGATCTGATTTACCCGGGTCATCTTCAATCTTATAATAATTAGGCGGGGTAGTATTGGTAGGATAAAGGCTTCTGTCCTGCCAGTTTCTTTTACTCCATGTGTTTTTTGGTTTCAAAAGATAAACAAGCCCTACTCCAATAAGAATTGCAGGAAGAATAAACTTGTGAAAATCCAATTGCGGTACAATCTCATCAACAAGATATACACCGCCGACAATCATCATAATAAATGCACCGGCATTATGAAACCTGCTTTTAACGCCTGAAATAAAACCCAGCACAATTAAAAGCATAGGCCATGTAAATATCCACTGAGGTATGTTGGCGCCAAGTTTATGAGCTAACAATAAACCTCCGCAAACTACCAGCAATATGCCACTCCACGTTCTGGGACCTCTTGCACCTCCAAAGCGATCCGTTTGTTTCTCTTCCATAGTTATTTTAAATGATTGAACAAAAGTATAACTGCTTTTTATGTTATAAAACTGTATATAGGTTTAAAGCAGTAAATAGTAGGTGAAAGATAGAATTATATAGGTAAGATTTTATGGGCTGTAAATTCGCATAAAATCTATCCTTAAAGCATGAATTAAATAAAATTAAATATTTATGGAGCACTCTCAGTTTATAAAAAAATGACTTCATTCTTTTATATAACTTGATATTTAATTTAATCTACTTTATTAATTCTTGGATGAACTTTACTATTTTCAATTTCCATGAGCTCAACTTCTCTTTTACAATCTTACCAGGAGCAAACTGATGTATGGGATGAAATGTTTAGTAAAGAAGGCATACGTAATCCATATAAGAATTTCGTTGCTGCCATCGCTGATCTTCCACCGGTAGAGATGACCCATAAAGATGAAATGGCTAAAAAGCTTTTCATGAGCCAGGGCATTACATTTACTGTGTACGACAGTGGTGAGGGCATTGAAAAGATATTTCCTTTTGATATTATCCCACGTATTATTACCAGCCAGGAATGGACCTTACTGGAAGCAGGAATAAAGCAGAGATTGAAAGCACTGAACATCTTTATAAAAGATATTTATCACCGGCAATTTGTAGTGCATGATGGTATTATACCGCCACAGCTAATTTATTCGTGCCCTAACTTTTTAAGAGAAATGATGAACGTAGATGTGCCTTTCGACATCTATACACATGTGGCCGGTATTGATCTTATAAGAGATGAAGACGGAAAATTTTATGTGCTGGAAGATAACCTTCGCACGCCTTCGGGAGTATCTTATATGCTGGAAAACAGGAGTATTATTTACCGCATCTTTCCTGATCTTTTGCCTAAAAATAATGTTCGCTCAGTAAAAGAATATCCTGATCTTCTTTATAAAAATTTACTTGCTTTAGGCAACAGGCAGATAAGTGAGCCTACTATAGTTCTGTTATCGCCGGGCATTTATAACTCCGCTTATTTTGAGCATACAACGCTTGCCAGGTTAATGGGTATTGAGCTTGTAGAGGGCAGAGACCTGATAGTAGATAATCACCATGTGTACATGAAAACAACCAAAGGCCTGCAGCAGGTAGATATAATATACCGCAGGGTTGATGACGAATTTATTGATCCTTTGGTGTTCAGGCCGGATAGTATTTTAGGAGTTCCTGGTATTTATTGGGCGTATCGCAAAGGCAATGTTGCTATAGTGAATGCAATGGGAAACGGCGTTGCAGATGATAAAGCAATATATGCTTATGTGCCCGACATGATCCGTTATTATCTGAATGAAGAGCCCATTTTAAAGAACGTGCCTACGTACCAGATGGCTGATGAAGACAGCCGGAAGTATGTGTTTGAGAACATGCACAAAATGGTAATAAAAAAAACTAATGAATCGGGAGGCTACGGGATGCTGATGGGGAATATTGCGACAGATGAACAAATAAACGACTTTCAAAATGCAATAAACCTTGAACCAAGAAATTTTATCGCACAACCAATTATCAGCTTGTCTTCAACCCCATGTTATATCAATGGAATATTACAGCCACGCAGGGTTGACCTGAGACCATTTGCATTGTATGGCCCTGATGGAATTGATATTGTGCCCGGAGGATTAACAAGAGTTGCACTGAGAGAAGGTTCTATGATAGTAAACTCATCACAGGGCGGAGGAAGTAAGGATACGTGGGTGTTGGCGTAATTGACAGTTGACAGTTGACAGTTGCGAGTTGGTAGTTGATAGTTGATAGTTGAGAATGGGAATTGGAAATCGGAAAATTAGTTTGAATTAAACACCCTTCTGGGATGGA
>CAXSDW010000121.1:0-8882 GCA_964236235.1 uncultured Chitinophagaceae bacterium | reverse complement strand
AAGATGCTTTAAAACATGCGCTTACACTCGCTGGTGAAATATTTAAATAGACTGCTTTAACCGGGATATTTAAGGTTACGAAAATGAGTTACTGTTCGTGAAGGATTAACTATTATTGGTAAGCGGCATCGTTCAGCAGTAAGCGTATTTGAAATATATCACTCACAACAGACTTATCTTCTACTACCATTACAGATCACAATAATTTTTCTTGCTTGTATCCATCAAGATTAAAATAGCTGTCTGCACTATCCAGCCTTTTAATGTCGTATATGTAGGTTTTCTGTTTTTTACCATCGGCCTGGGTGATAATAAAATCCGTCACTATTCTATTATCAATAATAATTGGCTGAATGCCCAAAAAATAATAATTCTCAATAAACGGATTTCTGTTATCAATGCTTGTAAGACACTCTACGCTTTTAACAACTGATTTATCAAACTTATCGGAATCAGCTTTATATTGAAAACAAAGCAAATTATTTTCTACTATAATATTCAAAGTATTGGCAAAATCGTATTTAAGGGCCGCAACTAACGTATCAATTTTATAAGTTTTATTTTCTGTATTTACTGTGATACTTTTTTTAGAATTAAAATCATCAATAAAAATCTTTTCTGAAACATGACCGCGGTTTTTAACATCAGGCAGATATAATATTACCTTAACTCTCTGTTTATTGAAAATCACCGACATGGAATCTGTAAGAGGATTTTTACTTCCTTCAACTGTTATTTTATATTTCGCAATTCCTACAAAGTCATTTTGCGTAAACCCGGCATAACTAATTAAGATGAATAACAGGCAGAAGAAAAAGTGTTTCATTGTTTTTTTATCTTTAACTTTTATAACATTGCCATTCTTATGCCATAGTATTTTTGCAAAAGAACCGTAGCAGTTTTTAAAATTTTATAAATGCTATTGAACAAATATTTTAGTATTGATTTTAAATTTATCCGGACTGGTTAGTTCAAGCTGATAATTTCCTTTTACAATATTTTTGTTTAAGTGTATTGTTTGCTGACTGCTTTCAGCGTTATGTTTTACTTGAGTGAAATAAACAACTTGCCCGGCATTATTGAAAAGTCTCACTGAATATATTCCTTGAGGAAGGCTGTGTAATTTTAGATTTATAACACCATTTATAACCGGGTTCGGATACACTAAAATGGATTCTGCTAAAGTTTCTGCAGATACTTTGATAATGTTGCTATAAGCTGCTTTGTTATTAATATCAACACTTTTAATGCGGTAATATTTATTGCCTGCGTCTAATGCATTATCCGTCCATTTATATATTGCTGTATTACTCACCGTTGATGCAAAAGCCGCTGCAGTAGTGAAGTGCTGACCATCGTATGATCTTTGAACTTCATAATTAGCAACCTCTTTATTATTTTCAACGGTCCACTCCACAACTATGTTACTGCTTTTTTGTAAAGCGCTAAAATTTCTAAAAGTTACAGGCAAAACATAAGCGGTTGATGATGTAGAAGAAAATATTATCCGGAAACGGTCAGGTGCCGCTGATGCTGCTATGCTTGTAATAGTGAAAGCTGTGCTGGTAGTACCATCCAACTCGAGGCTGGTTTTAGTGTTAAGATACATATCTTCCAAAACGGCTATTAAACCAGGATGATCAAGACCTGTTAATTGTAATTCAATTATGTACGTTTTTTGGCGCATATTCCACATCTTAAAAAACGTTGTATCTGAAGTGATAATACTTTTTCTTCTTTCAATTACTAAAGTGGTTACTCCTCTTTTAAGGCCAAAATTTTCACCAAAATTTGACATTTTTAAAGCATCCATATTATCTACTGTGTTGCTGTTTGCGGCATTATACATCGTTAAATTTCCATCATCCAGGTATGCTTTTCCATCGGCTTCATATCCATAAAGATTTGCTCTGAACTGCTCATTGGTTTGCGAAAAAAGAACCGGAAATAAAGTTATCTGAAGTATAAATAACAAACATAAAGTTTTGCAAGGCATGGAAGATAGTTTACGGAAATGATAGATCTTTTAACAAGATTTCTATCAATACGAAAAAATGAAATAATTATTGTTGTTATAATCTATTTCACTTCGTTTAAAAAGGTGAGATTGCTGTTTCTCTTTGTAATGGCAGAATGTCTTATTACTGTTTGCAAATCAATTTCCCCAATAAAAATAAAAACCCGGTGACGCTGTAATATCACCGGGCGTAACAAGCTGAAAAATTTCATGTACGTTTAAACATGTATTTAATTACCGCTTTTTACCCTGCTTTGTTCATCGCCTGCACCGCCATTTTTTCTGCGGGCTTCCGGTATATCTTTTTTACCAAACCGGTAACTAAAATTAAGGTTGAACTGCCTGCTATGTCTTCTGTTTTCCACGTTCACATTTACATCGCTGTATTTGATAACACCGCTAAACTGCCGGGTATTAAAAATATCATCTGCGCCGAGTTTAATAGTACCCTTGGTTTTTAATACCTGCTTTGTAAGTGCTGCATTTATAGCGCCCATGCCATATGATTCTATTAGTCCACGAAGCATTTTGCTATTGTACCATCCGCTTATCTCTGCGGCCCAGCCTTTGCCTAATGTAAAGCTATTTGTTATGTTGCCGGTAAAGCTTGTATATTGTAAATTAACCACATCATTCTGGTAAAGGCCTTTATAATGATTATTAAATACATTAATGTAAATATTAGCATTCCACCATTTGGCAACAGGTACATTTGCCATTAGAGCCAGGCCATATTGCTTCATGCTGCTGAAATTTGTTTTTGTTACAAACGTTGCTCTTTTTTGCGTATCCTGTTGCAGTAACTCTGTTATAATATTATTGGTTTGTGTATAATTAAGTGTTGTAGTAAGAAACCTTTTGTAAGTATGGCTCACCTCGATATTATTAGTAAACTGGGGTTGCAGGTAAGGGTTGCCTTCTTCATAAGTAAGCGAATCTAAAAAGAAAACAAAGGGATTAAGGTCCTGGTAATCGGGACGGGAAATACGGCGGCTATAGCTCAGGCTTAACTGGTTTTTATCGCTTGCATTCCACGCCAGGCCTACATTTGGAAAGAGATTTGTGTAATTACGCTTAAAACTTGAGTCGTTTTTAACCTGGTGTCCGTTTGATATAGTATTTTCCATACGCAGGCCTCCTGTAAGTTCCCATTTCTTTATTGTTTTTGTAAGAACGGCGTATGCAGCATTTATATTTTCTTTATAAATAAAATGATTGCTCCTGTTATCGGGGATAAATCCTGCACCAACATTTCGTAAATAATCAACTGTATTATCTGTATTTACAAAGCTGCTTTTTAAACCGGCTTCAAGCTTTAAGCCTTTTTTAAATGGATGTACATAATCAGTTTTTGCACTATAAATATTTATAACAGAGGGAATGGTTCCCTGTAAAATAACATCATTGCCATTTTTAAGATTTGCAGCATCAAAACTTTGAGTAGTTAGCCTGTTGTTATTTTTGTTGTTATAATATACATAATCAAGATCAGCAGTAAGCTCTGTGCCTGTAGAATCGAATGTATGTTTGTAATTAAAATTAGAAGATACATCCGTTGACGACCATTTATTATCTCCCAAAGAAGCAAGTTTATAAAGCACTTTGCCGGTTTCATCTCTTATATATGAATCTCCATGAGGACCTTGTGTATTGTTATTAAAATTTGTATTTATTACAAATCCTGCAACATCTTTTTTGGAAAAATAATAATCAAGCCCTGCTTTGGCGCCGTGATAATCCCCTTTATAAGCCATAATAGAGCGCTGATCTGCAATACTTGAGATGGTTGTTTTATCTGCCCGGTAAAAGCGGCGAACAATAGTTAATGTATTAAAATTCTGGTAGTTGCCGCCATTGTAACTTCCAAAAAGATTAAGCTTATTATTTCTATAATTAAGGTTTATGCCGCCATTTACATTACCATAATATCCTTGCTGGTAGCCGAGATTAGCACTACCATTCATTCCCTTAACTACACCTTTTTTTGTTTTTATATTAATGATTCCGGAGTTACCTGCTGCGTCATATTTAGCAGGCGGATTACTCATTATTTCAATCTGGCTTAGGCTGGTGCTTTGCATATTTTTCAGGTATGCTGCCAAATCTGCCCCGCTCATGTAAGTTGGCTTACCATCAATTAATATCGTTACACCTTGCTTGCCTTTCAGGCTTATATTACCATCATTATCCACCGTTACACCGGGAGATTTTTGTAACAATTCCAAAGCATTAAGGCCAATGTTGGTTGCAGATGCCTCAACATTAATAACGGTTTTGCCGGCTCTCTGTTCTACCAATGGCTTTTTATTATTTACAATTACAGCTGTAAGTGTTTTAGAAACAGGAAGCAGTTTTATTGGTTTTAAATTAATTAAAGTATTTACCTTATTTACTTCAATAGATTTTGAAAATGAAGTAGTATAACCTATGGACGAAATAGAAACGAAGTACTTTCCATCGGCTAGATTTTCGAAAGTAAACATTCCTGTTTTGTCAGTAAGAGTTGGTTTTATTACAGATGAATCAGTGGCTTTCAACAAAGAGGCCGTAGCAGATTCTATTGGTTTGTTGTTTACATCGTTCACAGAGCCATTAATGCGGTTCTGTGAAAAGCAATGTGTTAGATTGGCTAAGAAAAAGATTAAGGTTGCGAATAAAGGTCTCATAAAAATGTTTTAGTACTATACAATAATAATTACATTCCAAAGCTAAGTACTTTGCATTGCATAGAACAATGTTTTATATGAGAACCTCTCCCTTTAAATGATAAACGGCAAACACTCAATATTCACAATGGTATAATGAGAAGCGGTTATTCTTACATTATGATTTGAAATAAATTGATCTAAATAAAAAACCATCCTTTTGCAGGATGGTAAAATATAATACTTATGAAAACTCAATCTATAGTTCAACGTTACTCTATATTTTTTATTTTATCTTCTTTAATATTTTCTCTTTATATTTTTTTATAAACAATGTCTAAAAATTAATAAAGCTTAAAGAAATGTTTGTAATTTTTTATTATAACACATCAGCTACATCTTCACAAACTGCTTAAACATCACTTTATCACCGCTTACAACTTTTATAAAATACACACCATTAGTAAGCGATGAAACATTAACAGAAACCTGGCTTGATTTTATAGAATGTATATTTTTTATAACCATGCCTGAAGAAGATAAAAGATATAATTCTGATGTTTTATTTCGAAATCCATTTAGTGAAACATACAATATATTATGAACCGGGTTAGGGTTTAATTTGAAACTTACCGATGTATTTGCAAGATCGGATATTGATTTATCTACATCTGGTGATAAAGCAATACTGCCATTGTTATTTGTTACGGTAATGTGCACTGAAGCAGCTGCAGAAAGCCCATTGTTATCGGTAGCTTTGGCGGTAAGCGTGTAACTGCCCGCAGGTATATCTTTCCACAAAAAGCCATAAGGTATAACATACTCGGTATGCAGCAAAGTATTGCCATTATAAAAAGCAACATTTTGTATAAAGCCGTCCTGATCCTGGGCAACAACTCTGATAAAAACATTTGCAGGCCCGGCATACAGCGTACTATCGGTTGGAAGAATAATACTTACAGTTGGCGCTTTGTTTGGTATCACCGTTATCTGAATACTGTTTGATGTGGTGACAGCGCCACTATTATCTGTGGCTTTTGCAGTAAGTGTGTAATTGCCAACAGGCACATCTTCCCAAAGAAAACCATATGGAGCAACATGTTCTGTATGCAGTAAAGTACTGCCATTATAAAAGTCAACCTGTGTTATGGTTCCATCAATGTCAGATGCATTAGCTCTTAAAAAGATCCTTGCAGGTGCAGTATAAACATTATGTTCCCGTACAAGTTTCACGAAGGGTGATTGGTTTTTTGCAACGGAAACATGAACAGCATCAGACGTGAACACTTTATTCTTAAAGATCGCTTTTGCGGTGATTGTATAACTGCCAGTTGCAACGTTATTCCACGTATAAGTAAACGGATATGAATCATCAGCCGCTAAAAGCGTTGACCCGTTATAAAATTCCACTTTATTTAACGGACCATCAATTGCCTCAGCGATTACGTTAGCATTGATTGGAATTGCTGCAGGTGCGCCATAAACCTGGTAATTAAGAGGTGATGTAATAAACACAGCAGATTCTTTCGGCACCACTTTTACGTGAACAGGAGCAGATGTAGTTGCTAACCCCCAATTATCTACCACCTTAGCGGTAAGCGTATAATCGCCTACCGGAACGTTGGTCCAGTTATATAAGTAGCTCAACTCTCCGTCTTCTACGTTAATAAATTGTATTAAGGTTGTATCAGAATAAATATAAAGCTTAGCCAGGTAATCATCAGTATCTTTTGCTGCAACACCAATTTGAATTGTTGCGGCTTCTGTAAAGATGGTATTATCAGCGGGAGTCGTAATAGTCACTGCCGAAGGTGTATTCTTCTTCATTGAAAAGTTTACAACAGAAGATGTTGTTGCATTGCCGGTATTATCTGTGGCTTTAGCAGTTATCGCATACTCGCCCACAGGTACATTTTCCCATGTATAAGTATATGGACTGGTACTATCACTATGTATTAAAGTTGAGCCATTATAAAATTCTACTTTGCTTATTGTACCATTCGGGTCTCCGTCCGCAGCATCAGCACTTAAAAAAACTGTTGTGGGCCCACGATAAATCCTATTGTTAAAGGATGGCGAGGTAATACTCACAACCGGTGCTTTATCCGGTACCACTGATATGTGAAGATCAGGAGACTTAACTATTAACCCGGTGTTATCAGTAGCTTTAGCAGTAAGTATATAATTACCTACAGGTACATCTTTCCATACAAAACTATAGGGAAATGTATTATCAGAAGATAGCAGGGTTGTACCATTATAAAAATCTATTTTACTAATTGTACCACCCGGAGCATTTGCTACAGCACTTATATTAATAGTTGCAGGCCCTGTAAAACTTTGATTATTGTAAGGGTTGCTAATTCTTACAGTTGTAGTTGTATTTTCAAAAAGCTGGTAACGGGCTATTACTCCAAATTGCGGATAACTATCATTTATGCCACCTGCATATAACTTATTGTTTGCAATAGCAATATCATTTATAAAAAAATTACCTGCCCCCATTTTTGTTATTTGCTTTCCGTCTCCGCTAAAGGTATTGTCTAAAGTTCCGTTGGTATTATAACGTTCAAGAGCAAATTGAGGACCCGCTGTCACTATTTTACCATCACTTTCAATTGCTATAGAATAGCCAAAATCAATTTGTTGCATCCCATCACCACTAAACGTATTGTCCAGGTTTCCATCAGAATTATACCGGAAGAGAACAAATTTGTTTTTGTGAAAATCAATTCCTGCCACCAAAAGTTTACCATCACTTTGTATAGCTACAGACCCAGGAGCTTCATCATAACCTAAATCTGTACTTTGAATTCCATCTTCTGAAAAACTTTTATCTAAACTTCCATCTGTGTTGAATCTGGCAAGGTCATAATGAGTATGCCCGATCTCATAGTCGTAACCTACTACTACTATTTTACCATCACCTTGTATAGCTGCTGCAGTAATAGTGAAGCCAGGACCAGTCCATGGAAAGCTGTTATCAAGGCTGCCATCTGTATTATAACGCATAATGCCATTATAACTGGTTATCACAATTTTATTATCATTTTGAATTAGTACTGACACATCTTTACCTACTTCACCCGAACTGTACCCCAGGTTTGTATTTACTGTTCCATCTTCGTCAAATGTGGCATCCAGGCTCCCATCATTATTATAGCGAGAGAGAGTTACATATACATTCCAGGGGCCTGTGTCTCTTCTGCTTGCTACGATTATTTTTCCATCAGGTTGTATAGCCACGTCACCTGAATATCCAATGGTTTGTATAATTCCACCCCCAAAAGTAGTGTCCAGACCTCCATCAATATTATACCTTGCAAGTTTTTCATTGGCAATAATTGTTTTACCATCAGACTGTACTGCTATACTGATTGCGGAAATAGAAGAAGTTTTTACAATCCCGTTAATCCCAAATGTAGAATCAAGTTCACCAGCTTGTGGATAACAAAATTGTAAACAACCAATTAATACGGTAAAGAGTAAAATTATTTTTTTCATTTTGTAAAACTTAAAGCGTGATTTTTTTAAGATATTTTGTTTGTTGACAAGTATAAGATTATTTGATTTTCATTAGTTGTATTGTTTGTAACCATTAGCATTATAAGAATGACATTGAAACATCAAACCGTAAAACAGTTTCGAAAGAAATTGGAGTTAAGCTAAGTATAAGATGGTTGATCTAAAGAAAAGAAAAATTAGTGAATTAACATATACTAAACAAATAAAGAAACAAACAAAACCCGAAGAATAACTCCGGGCTTTTGATATTTAATGATGAATAAATTATACAAACGCTACCTCATCCCAACCCTTCTCCAAGGGAGAAGGGCTATGAGATTTTGTAAAGCTTACAACTTCACAAATTGCTTATACATCACCTTACCTCCGCTGATCACTTTTATAAAATACACACCATTAGCAAGCGATGAAACATCAAAAGAAACCTGGCTTGATGTTATAGAATGAATGTTCTTTAAAACTACACCAGCAGAAGATAACAGATATAACTCAGTTGTTTTGTTTTGAAATCCGTTTAGTGAAACATACAATCTATTATGAACCGGGTTAGGACTTAGCTTTAGGCTTAATGATTCATTTGAAAGATCAGCTATTGATTTATTGTTATCCGGTGACATTGCTATAACACCATCATTATTTATTACTGTAACATGAATAACGGAAGCAGCAGCAACGCCGTTGTTATTTGTGGCCTT
>CAXSDW010000120.1:0-9513 GCA_964236235.1 uncultured Chitinophagaceae bacterium | reverse complement strand
TACATTCCTTTAAAATCACTGGCTTTAATATAATCAGCTTTCTCTTTAATTAATGAAACACCATTGTAATAAATTCCTTTTGCAGAATTGATAGAATCTTTGTTATCTGCAGTGGGATCAATGGCTAAAATACTTTTATAGGGAACATAATCATAAGATCCCCAGGATAGATTATGATTGTCTGCATCAAGCTCATTATAGCGCAATCCAAACACGGGAAATCCTACCACAATTTTATCAGGCGCTAAATGAAAATTTTTCCAGATGTCTGCTGCGGTTTTCATGTAATCAAAAGAAGAAGGTTGCCCTACCGGCGCTCCCGGCCCCACATGAACACCATCTTCATACGCTCTTACATTTACCCAATCTGCTGTTGACAGATCAGGATATTCCCAATGCTGCCAGCCCGGCGTTACTGTTACAGTTACAATAGAGTTAGCTGGCAGTGCGCTTTTCAATTCATCTACCATAGGTTTAATGGAAGCAAGGCTGGCGCTGTAATCTGCGGCTCCGTTAAAATCAGTCATCATAATATCTACGCCATCTAACTTAGTATTGGTAATATAATTTGCCAGCTGCGTTACAAGCGCACTTCGTTTAGCGGCATCACGAATTGCCGGTCCCATATCATCGCTTCCATAAAGCGCCCAGCCATCTATAGCAGTTAATCGGCCATAAATACTTAATAAAACAGGTATGCCCCGGTTGTGTCCTCTTGCAACTAATTCATCCATCAATTGATTTGAATTTCCCCTGGTAACATCCAATGAGCCATCTGCTGAAACCTTTCCTGCCTGAACGGCAAGGTGAGTAATATTGTTCCAGTTAACATCAGTAGCCACACCGTTCTCACTTAAATAACCTAACAATACTTTTGAAAAACTTTTACGGGTATAAGTTGAAGGTTTTACTACTACATCCGAAGTGCGTATTGATGTAAGTCCGTTATAAACAACTTCTAATTTTATTTTAAATTCTCCGCCTGTTGTTGGTACAAAATTGAAAAGCGTATCATGTGATTTTACTTCATCATTCACATACCAGTTTATGGTTACTTTTCCTGCAGGAGAAAATTTTAGGTTATTATATTTAGCCGTATCATTCTCGTTAATGATAAGAGAAGCAGGAAAACGGTCGCCCAGGAAAAATATTCTTGGATAATCGCCGGCACCAAATTCAGGATCTTTAGCTATATCTTTTTTGCAGGAAAACAAAATTATTATTGCGGCAAAAAGAAACCCTGCTGTTATAATAATCGTTGAGATTTTTTTATTCATACTAATTTTTTTATCTTCTTAAATCGAATGTATTTTCAAAATAAATTATGGCATATCCCACCATACACGGTTATTCCAATCATCTTTGCCTCCCATGTTTTGTATAGCATTATCTACTGCTGCTTTATTTAAACTTTTTTCTGATAAAGGATATTCCATACGCCTTGGCATCACTTTAGTATCGGCATCAGAATAGCCATCCACTCTATATCCTGATGGAAGAATTGGATATCCGCTTCTGCGAAGATTTGCATATGCCTCCGGTTCGTTTAAAAAATAATTAACCCATAACTGGGTATTTATCTGTTCCAGTTCTTTGCCTGGCTGCAGTGCATTATCGGCAATAAATTGGTCAATCTGCTGCCCTGTAATAGCAACAGTTCCGGGGTAATAAGTAAGTTGTTCACAGGCGGCACGTAATCCGTTTTTATAATGTTCCTCTGCAGTTGCACCTAAAGCAAGGCCAAGCCTTACTGTTGCATCTGCTAATAACAATTCAGTTTCTGCATAAGTCAAATGAAAAAATGGTGCATTATTCGCCATTAATTGTTTTGCTACCTGCAACTTCTGTAAATTATTACTTACATCAATGCGGCCAACACCGGGGTTAGTGATAGTGATCGTATTTTTCCAACCATCCCAAATAAATTCTGTAGGTCCTACACCAAAAGATCCTACCTGCGCTCTTACGCTGTCGGTTATATCAATACGGTTTTCAAAAGTTGCACCCGGCTGATCATCCCAATAATTTCTTACATAAACATTAAGCCTTGGATCGTTGGTATTTTTTAACTGGTTGATAAATGAATTGTGCACACGATAGCCGGAAGGAAAACCGCCCTGCCTTAAAGCAGACGACATTCCGTTGCCGGTATAGTTAGCATAATTATTTAAATTATCATCATGACGTGTCATGCAGATATCATCATTGGATGTCATTACACCATCATTATACGCTTTTAATATTTCCTGCTTCGCTTTTGCAGCATCTCTTTTAGCAAGGCGCAGCGCAAGTCTCAGGCGAAATGAAGAAGTAAATTTTTTCCATTTGCTTACATCACCTTTATAAAAAACATCATTGCTTTCATTATCTTTTCCTGTGCTGAACAGGCTCATCGCAGTATCCAACTGGTTAAAAAAGTCTTTGTAGATATCTTCCTGTTTATCAAAAACAGGCGCTAAATCTGTCTCGGTAAATCCGGCAGCGGCATTAAAATAAGGTATGTCACCATAAAGATCAGTAAGTCTTGCGAACACATAAACCTTCATAACCCTTGCCATTGCATTCAGGTTTTGGTTAGTTGTATTCCTGCTTCTTAATTCTGCATCTACTATATTTTTTACATCGTTTGGATAATTATTTTCCCAAAGAAAAGCCATGTATCCCTGGTTTCTTTGATAAAACTGGCCATATTGGTTAGCCCATCCTCCTCCAAATTGTTGCGCAAGAGGCCCTGTTAAAATAAGGCCTGCTCTTTCCTGAACGCCAACATCTCCTGAAAATTTTTGCTGTGCATAAGCCACTTCAATTGAAGGATCAAGGTTTGCTGATTGTGTAGGATCTGTATTCTTGTTACCAAATTTGTTACAGGATGACAACCCGGCGATAAGAAGAAAAATAAATAGTTTAAGGTATTTCATATATTTCATAACAGCATTTTGATTGTACTAAAATTTGATGTTTAAATTAACTCCCCAGCTTCTGCGGCCTGGCAATGAGCCATATTCAAAGCCTTGTCCGTTGCCATTATTGTAATTAGAATCAGGATCAACATTAGGCACATTTTTATGAATGATAAAAGGATTGCGGCTTACAATTGCTATGCTTATATTTTGTGCGCTGATCTTATGTGAAATATTATCCGGCAACATATAAGACAATGTGATCTCCCTCATTTTTATGTAACTGGCATCATAAATAAATGGTGTGGCAACGCCTTTATCATCTCCATAAAAAGAAGACCAGTAAACATTTGGATCAACTGCTTTTGTATTTTGAACATACACTGGTTTGCCATTTGGATCTACACCGTTTTGGACAACACCTGGCGGAACATAACCTTTTACCATTCCGGCACTCGTCCATTCAGCAATAGTTTTTCCTGCTGCCTGTCTTTCTTCTTCTGATTGAACCCATTCTTTTCGACCTGCAAGCGTAATATCCTGCTGGCCGCGGATTACAGCAAAAAGATTTGTCATTGAAAATAAATCAGCGCCTTGCTTTATATCAACAATCGCATTTAATGTAAAAGATTTAAAGCGGAAATTATTATTAATACCGCCTGTCCAGTTCCATGTACCTTTTCCTAATACAACCCTGTTATCTGTAACCATTGGAGAAAGGCTTGTTGGATCAAGAATAATTTGACCATCACTTGTGCGCTGATAATCATATCCAATAATGCTTCCATAAGGCAAGCCAGGTTGTGCAATAATTGATAGACCCAACCAGCGTGCATCTGATAAGGTTAGATATGAAACGCCGCTTGCCAGCGACTCAACAATATTTTTATTTTGTGCAGCATTAAAACTTACATTCCATGTAACGTTTTTTGATGCGATAACTTTTCCTGTAAGCAATAATTCGATTCCCTTATTAGAAACTGTTCCTGCGTTAAGGATTTTTCTTGCAAACCCGGTTGATGAAGGAACATCAATATAATTTATCTGGTCTCTCGATTTTTGAGAATAATAAGTAAACTCTAACCCGATACGATTATTAATAAAACGAAGATCAGTTCCAAACTCAAAACTTTTTGTACGTGTGGGTTTTAATTCGGGATTAGGAATTACTGTATTCTTTACACCACCAATTGAAGCGCCTGAAGGCTGAAAAGGTTCTAAGCCATAAGTTAACAGCAACTGGTAAGGATCAGTATCATTACCAACCTGTGCAACTGAACCTCTCACCTTGGCGTATGAAAGTATTTTATTTTGTATTTTAAAAGCATCAGTAATTATGAAACTTGCGCCAAGTGATGGATACCAGTAAGTATTATTTTTAACAGGAAGTGTAGATGAGGCATCTCTTCTTAAAGTAGCATCTACATACAAATAATTTTTATAAGCGGTATTTATTGTTCCGTAAAAAGAGTTGATCTGTTTTTCATAAGCTGACTCCTGGATGCTTAATTTTTTAAAGCTGTTAAATGTAATTGCATCTGTTAGCAGCATGTCTTCACCACGCTTATAAGTGCTCGGGCTGTTTATATAAAGAAGACTTCCGCCAATGCTGGCGCCGGCATTAAAGTTAGTGCTGATCTGTTTTTTTACAGAGATTAATACATCAGCATTGGTTGTACTGTATTTAGAATTTCTTCCTTCAAGAACGCCGGATTCCGCACCAGGTGTAGTTCTTGGGCTGAAGCTTTTATAATCTAAAAATGTAAAGTCAGTATTCACTCTTCCCAAAATTGACAACCACGAAAGCGGATCGTAATTTAATGTGATACCACCCATAATGCGGTCTTTTGTTGTTTTGTTGCTCATGCGATTGATAACCCAATATGGATTAAGGTGATACTGACCGCCGCCCCATTCAACATAATTTCCAAAAGCATCCTGTGATCCTTTTTCAAAAACCTTTTGATCAATATTGTTAGCAAGACCGACAAAATTAAACCCGATGTTTGCGGGATCATCAGCAAGTGCAGGCCTGTTATTCACAAATTCATTCATGTAACTTGTACGAACATCTATATTAAATTTAGAGCCGATCTTTGTTGATCCGCGAAGCGTAAAAGTGTTCCTGTTCATGTACGTTTTAGGAACAATGTCGTTGTAGTAAAGATTGTTGTAAGAGAAACGGAAAAGGCTTTTTTCAGTTCCGCCTGTAATAGCAATATTATTATTAAAAGAAGATCCTGTGCGGAAAAAGTTTTCTATATTATTTTTTACCAAACCATAACCGGCATTGCCACCATTAAAGGAAGGAACAATTAAATCAGGATCAAGCCTTGCGCCAAAGTCAGAAAACAAAGTTGTTCTTGCCTGCGTCACATCTTTCGGGATAGTGCCACCGGTGCCTTGTCCATATTCATACTGGTAATTTTTTGCACGGGTTAATAGCGTTTCTATTGATGAAGAAGAGTTAAATTCTACACCAATGTCTTTCCTCGCAGTGCCCTTTTTTGTAGTTATTAATATCACTCCATGTCCTGCTCTGCTTCCATATAAAGCAGCCGCAGCCGGGCCTTTCAACACCGACATACTTTCTACATCATCAGGATTTATGCCTGAAATCGCATCTCCCAAATCACTTCCGGCTGCATATTTATCACTTCCTGCTGCTCCGTAATTTGAGTTATCCATTGGTACTCCATCCACAACATATAATGGTTGATTGCTGCCGGTAATATCAGTGTTTCCACGAATCAAAACTTTAGCCGACCCTAATGGTCCGCCGGCAGTGTTGCTGATTATTAAACCCGGAACACGACCGGCTAATGAATTGATAACATTTGCTTCCCGTGCTTTATTTATGTCTTCTCCTTTTACTTCTCCTACGGCATAACTCAATGCTCTTCTTTCTCTTTTAATTCCCAGGGAGGTAACAACCACTTCAGAAAGGCGCTGACTATTCCCTGTTAAAACAACTTTTATATCACTAAGATTTGGAAGCCTTATACTTTTTGGTTCAAAGCCAACATGTGAAATCTGCAGTTCATTTCTGGCTGCAGCTCTTATTGAAAAATGTCCTGACTGATCAGTAATTGCTGATGATTTGATTTGCCTGTTTTGAACCGTAGCATCTGCAACAGCATTTCCTTCCTCATCCACTATCGTCCCTGTGATTTTTGAATTAATGGGTGATCCGGTTTGTGCCGAGGCATTTGGTAAACAAATAAAAATGGCAAGAAGAAGAAAAAGGAAAACACGAGCCTGGCCCCACTTTGAAAGTGGAAAATTTCTTATTATCATAAGCTTTATAATTTGGAAAGTTATGGTTTGGATAATTATGGGTTTATAAAATATTAATTTTGGACTTTAGTTCTGGTAGTTTTAATTATGAAAAGCCGAATTAATATAACTGCTTAAGCCATATTATTAATACCTTTTTAAAGATATTGCTTTCTGGCATTACGAAAAATTTTAACCGGGTAAAATATCACATTTTTTATTTGCTTATACTGTATCTTCTGCGCTATAGCGAATAAGACATTTACTATTTTTTACTACCGCAAATATTTAAAAACCTATCGTTGATGTGGAGATAAATTATTAACATTACTAACTACTTTAAAAGACGCTGGACTTAAATAATTAATATCAGCATAATTGTTTATACGGCGAAAAAGAAAAACAAGCACTTTGCTAAAACAAATAATAAGATGTTTAATTATAGTGGTAGCTGTTATTACCAGCAGGCAGTGGGTGTTTTCACAATCATCTGCATTAAAAGCTATTATTGACAGGGTTTCATCCGCTTCACAGGCAATGCAGCCGGAAAAGCTTTACCTGCAGACCGACAAGCCTGACTACTTTTTGAACGATACGCTTTGGTTCAAGGCATATTTGCTTGATGCCATTTTCCTGAGAGCTGCTGAAAAAAGCGGGTTGCTATATTTAGAAATTATAAATGATAAAGATTCGGTTGTAAACCGGCAAATGGTGCATTTGCAAATGGGTATTGGTTGGGGCGCTATTACACTTAACGAAAAAAATTTCCCTGTTGGTGATTATACATTACAGGCCTACACAAACTGGATGCGCAACTTTGATGAGCAATTCTTTTTTCGAAAATTATTTTCAGTATCTCAAATTAGAAATCAGGATTGGCTTATAAGTTTTCACATGAAAACAGAGCCGCACGAAAACCATGTGCAAGCAGCAAGCTTTAGATTTACAAGTATAGATGGACGGCCGCTTGCACCAACCGATATGCAGTTGAAAGTAATGAATAAAAACCATTTGTTAACGCAGGTGAAATTACGGACAGGCATAGATGGTAACGCCGGTTTCAATTTTACATTACCGGAAAAAGTATTAGTTGAAAATATGCAGATGAGAATTGTCCCGCTGTTACAGGGTGGCGAGAAAAAGGAATTTATCATCCCGGTTGCCGTGGGTATGGAACAGGTTATTGACTTGCAGTTTTTGCCTGAAGGTGGTTACCTCGTGGGTGGCTTGCGAAACCATGTTGCCTTTAAAGCGATTGGTGTAAACGGCTTGGGGGCTTTTGTTTCCGGGGTGGTACGCAATAGCAGAAACAATGAAATTGCTAAAATTCTCCCATCCCATCTTGGCATGGGCTTATTTGATTTTATTCCACAAATTGGTGAAACCTATACTGCAAACATCACCACATCCGGCGGTGAGCTTAAAACGTATTCGTTGCCTCTGGTGAAACCAGGCGGCGTTTTATTGCAGATTGCTAACCGGCTAAAAGATGATTCGATTTCGGTTTCAATCGATTGCACACACGAACAGGCAGGTAAGTTGTTTTACATAATTGGCCATGCAAACGGTATGGCTTGTTTTGGCGCTGTTATCAGGAACGGAGTCAGCGAAAAGCACCTATCTATTAGTAAGAGCATTTTTCCAACCGGTGTAGCTACGCTTACCTTGCTCGATACACTGAAACAGCCGGTTTGCGAAAGAAGCTTTTACATTGACCATAACGATAATATAAAAGTTAGCCTGGTAATAAACAAAGCTGTCTATGAAAAGCATGATAGTGTAGGCATTCAAATAATTGCAACCGACACTTCCGGCCAACCTGTGCAGGGTACTTTTTCGCTGGCCGTAACGGATGATAACCAGGTAAAAACGGATTCTTTCAAATGCAGGTCCCTGGTGTCTGATATGCTTTTGTCAGGCAATTTGAAAGGAAATGTGGAAGACCCTGGCTACTATTTTCAAAGACCCATGACTGCCGAAGTATGGAATAACCTGGACAATCTGTTGCTGGCGCAGGGTTGGGTAGGTTATAACCGGGATGCAATGTTTAAAGAAACAACACCACATTTTGCATATGCCGCTGAGCAATCATACAGTATCAGTGGCAAAGTAACCAACATTTTCGGCAAGGCCGTGGCAAAATCAGGTGTAGTATTAATGGCCCGCAAACCTATGCTGCAGCTGGATACGATCACAGATGCCGCCGGTATGTTTTATTTTAACAACCTGTACCCGGCTGATTCATCAGTTTATTTTTTGCAGGCAAGAAACAAAAAAGGCAAAAGCTTTAATGTGGGTATTGAGATGGAAGAATTTAAACCGCCTCCATTTTACCCTTCGTCAAGGCTGCCCATACCATGGTATGTAAACATAGATACACAGCGGCTGGAAACATTACATAAGCAAAGGGCCTATGAGGAAGAAAGGAAGTATTTACCCGGCGCCAGGGTGTTAAAAGAAGTAATTGTAACAGGTAAAAAAAGAGTCAGAGGCTCTAAAAATCTGAATGGACCGTATGGCTATGATTTTGCCTTGAACGAGGAAGATTTAGACCAGGCCGGGAAAAAGACATTGGGTGATTTACTACAGCAAAAAGTAAAGGGGTTTCAGGTTAACGGATTCTGGAGGCCAAATCCTTTTGCAAAACCTGAACTTACCAGCTATGTGATATCAGGCAAGCTTATACATTTTATAATTGATGGTGATGATATAACCAGTGCAACGCTAATGCCAGCAGATCCTCTTAAACGTTATGCATATATTAAATCATACCTCGACTTTTTTACTGAGGAAGATATTAAAGGCATTGAAGTAATGGAAAGCAATAAATATACAATGAAATACGGGCAGGAATACATGTGGGCTACTAATGCAGATCTTAATGCCTATGCGTTTATAGAAGTGACAACCTTTTCCGGCAACGGGGCTTATTTAAAACATCAGACAGGAGTTTATATTTTTAAGCCACTCCATTTTGTGCCTGATGTTGAGTTTTATTCACCGGCATACAGGGTAGCTACCGATACGACCTTTACAGATACACGCTCTACCATTTACTGGAATCCAAATATCATTACTAATAAAAAAGGTAAAGCCTCAGTTTCATTTTTTACAGGCCAAAAGCCGGGAAAGTATACATTGCTGTTGGAAGGAGCAGATTTGAACGGGCAATTGGCAGCGGAATGTAAAAAGATAATCGTTAAATGATTAATACATTACTTCTGGCAAACCTCCTGTTTTACAATTCGCTAAATTGTTATAAGAGTATTGCCAATAGGTTCAGGCTGGCTTTTAAACTGGTAACCATAGTCAACCCTCAGAATAAGCGTATTCACTT
>CAXSDW010000119.1:0-9575 GCA_964236235.1 uncultured Chitinophagaceae bacterium | reverse complement strand
CGCAGCAGACTCAAAATCTGCCGTTCGCAAGGATGTGCAGGTTCGATTCCTGTTCCGGGCACCTTGATTTTCAATCCTTTATAAAAGCTCATTATATTGAGCTTTTATTATTTGCAAACAATTTGCAAACAATAAAAGGAATATGCAAAAAAAATAGGGAAGTCAGAGACAAATGATTTTTCTACAAGCATTAGATCATTTAGCATTGTTACAATACAATGGTTACATGTTTTTCTGCTAAAAATTTATAAGGATATGAAGTGCTTTGTAAACGAACATCTATCAAACAAACTTATTATCATTAAGGAGTAGATTATGTGAGCTTCCTCATAACGGTTTACTTACTGAAGCAGGCTTGCAAACAATCGATTATTGTCTATCGTTTGTTTCTTCACTAAAAAACTTTTAAAGGACCTTTGTTTTGCGTTGCTCACACCAAATGATGGCCATCAGCAGTTTTAAATTCAACTGATGATCTTTCGGTTCCTGCAAGATAAAACCCGCTTTACTGAATAGATATAAGTGTAAAATACCCTTGCCATCTCCTTGTAGCAGGAACCTGTTTAAGCCTTTAAGGTGCTGTAATGACTGTGATAATAAATGATTATTTTTTCCACATACACCTGTAATTAAATCGCCGGTTGGGAGCACTGTCGCCACTGGTGCAAAGTGAGATTGGATCTTTAAGGTTGTCAGGGTTATCACACCAATGATAATCAAAGCTGAAAGCGTCACCTTTTAAGTTGATAAGATTTTTTGGAATTGATAGTTCCAGTTTGTTGCCTTTATAACTATAATTAACCATGCCTGCTTGTACCCAATGATCACCACTGGCATTTGCATCATAACGCATTATGGAAGTTGATTTATCATTCAGAACTTTTTTGTTTACTATAAAATCATATCCGTACCAACCTGTATTTGCATTTTGATCTGCATCTATTAATAAAAGCATCCAGTTGTTGCCTGACGAAGTTGTTAGCGGCTGATCAGTTTCAGCATAAAAAAATAATTTGCTTTTGTCAACAGCTACTTTACAGGTTGTAATATCATTGCGCCCTGAATTGTTTGTATAATGCTCACCAGCATAGCCATCATGATCGCGGTGAAAAACATCGCCTTTGGTGTCACGATATTCAGTGGAAACAGTATTCCAGTCACTAAAAATTCCATCAATTTTTATTTGTGAAAAACCCTTTAATTCGGGGATAGCCCGTACGCCTTTGTAGAGACGTATGTTTTGCGCCATTTGCATATAATAATTGTCTGTATAGCCATCTTTCATTGGCTGAATACTCCGGTTAAATTCTGCATTGTACTGGTCAACAAAAAAATAAGAATTTTTACGACGCATAAAATCGAAAGTAGTGCCTGCTGCTGGCTGGTATTTTCCTGCAGTCCATTCGTTCCAGTCGTTAAGGTATAAAAACGGCGGATCAGCTTTCAGTGCTTCATTCCAGCGTTCCTGAAAATAAATTCCATAACCTTCAGGATGAGCAACTTTTTTATTCAGCCATGGCACATAAGCACTGTCAGGCAGGTCATATTGATTTAATGTTGGTTCATCATCTTTTCTTGACCATGATTTTCCCACAAGGCTTGATGGATGTTGTGCTGGTGTTACGGCTGCTTCTTCTTTTCTTCCATTGTGACGTGAGACAAGACTGTCTGGGTGAAGTGCTTTCACATGTTCATTACCCATATCATAACCAAAGCTCCAGTTATCTTCTGTACCAACAAAACGTTTACCTGCCCATTCATAATATCCCCACCACATGGTACGCAGCGTGAAAGTATTTTTCACTTCTTTAGTATAATCTTTATAAAACTTTTCGGTGTAATCAGGGTTGCCAAAATGCGGATCTTTTTTATCCATGATCGCCGAAGAATCATAGTGTGGGTTGGGATTATCAACGCCTTTTCCGTTTGCATCCACCTGCGTCATACTGTTATATAATAACAAAGGCTTTCCCTCCCAATAAAACCAAAGATCTTTGTATTTATTTTGCTTATAAATTTTATCATACAGATCCTGCACTACTGTAATTACAGGCCCGTTAAAAGCCCAGAAGCAAAATTGAGGTACTTTGTTTCCTTCCGTTTTCATCTTTTCCATTACGGTAAAAATCGTATCCCATTCGTTCCAGTAACGGACTGCATTGGTGACATCCATAATGAGTACATCTACACCTGCATCGGCAAGCATTGACATGTCTTTACGGATAACATATTCATCCTTACTTAAAAAATAACCCATCTCAGGCTCGCCCCAGTGATACGAACTTTCTTTCCATTGAGGATTTTTTGCATCAAGCCTGGCATTGGTATCAGCTGCAAGCACTTTAGTTACATTGCCGGAATAAGGACTTTTAAGGTTGGCTTTATCATCAGTATGCCAGGTAATGTAGAACATGCCTGTAACCCGGCGTTGATCTTTTTTAACAGCCCCGGCTAAAGCAATGCCTGGCATGTTTCGTCCGAGTGCATCGGTTGCTACCCACGTATCAGCATATAAATCACGATAATTATTTTGGTTAGTCGTGTTATTTGAAGAGTTGTATGCCTGTTGCTGAAGGGTCTTATTTTGAGAAAAACTAAACAGCATAGTTAATAGGTTAATCAGGAGAAAAAAGCTTTTCTTATTCATAATTATGAATTGTAGTTTTTTATTAAGCATTATTGTACTTCTCTTTTTAAAGACCTCACCCCAACCCCTCTCCAAAGGAGAGGGGCTTGAAAACCCATTATAGATGCGGATTTCAAAATAATATCGAAGTTTTTGTTGAGCAAAAATGTTTTAAAATTTACCTGAGGATTGTTACTTCCTTTGGTGCGCTGATTATTGATTTTATTTTTCCGTTGGGTTCTTTCATGTGCTTCACTTTTACCAAACCATAAGGCGTAGGAAAAGTTCCTTCTGCAAATGAAAGATCACCAAGATGAGGTTCTACTTTTATCACTTTACAACCAGCTTTTATCACCTTTATACCCAGCACGTGTTCAGTAAGCCAGGGCGTAGGTCCTGATGCCCAACCATGACAAAGGCTATGTCTGAAACCAATATAACAGTATGCCCCGTAATCACCATGAATGTCTTTTTGCCCGGGCTGCACCATCTCATCAATATGCGATGCATTTTGAAGCCAGTCAAGATTAAAATCTTCCCAGAATGTAGTAGCACCCAGCTTTAACATGGCTCCCCAATATTCTCTTATGTTGTTGAGCGCCCCCTGGTAATCGTTCGCCATAGCTTTCGCCTGAAGCATGTAATATCCATAAAAAGTAGAAAAGTTATGTGCGCCATTCACTGCAAGCACGTCCGTATTAGCTTTTTCCGCTGGCATTAGACCTGCAAGTGCAAGTAAGGCGGCAGCTTGCTTTGAGCCATTTACATCAGGTACATTTTTACGAAGTTTTGCAATTGCGGCATTGCATAGTTGAGCAGTATAATTATCGTTTAAGATGGTAGATAATTCTGCGCCTGCAGTTAAAGTTAAGATCATCATGGCCTGCAAGCCGGCATGTATAGCTTTTTGATTTTCACTGGATGGCCAATCTAAAAATCTGCCTCCATCGAGCGCCTCGCTGTTGTTAGCATCTATCTTTGTTGACAGTTGTTTTAATAAGCCGGCTAAATAAACTTTCTGCTGCTGCAGGTATTTCAAATCACCGGTATGCATGTACCAATCACGCTGAATAATAATCCACCACATAGAATAAGAAACCATACCATTCATGTACTGTGGCAGTGGTGTTATGCTGCGTGCAAGGTCAAGGCTTTTAGTTACTACTTCATTATTACCAAATACTGCACTGATTGTTGAAGTTTCCGGATGCATATCGCCTATCCATACTAACCGGTCACGTTTGATGCCGTCCCATAGATAATCCTGCATGTTGAGATGCACGGTGTAAGCGCCTGTAAGCCATATTTTATTTAGCAAAGTATCGCTGCAATGGAATGAGCCGAGATAAGGAATATCGCGATATATAAAGATGGCCCGTACTTCTTTAAGTTGCAGTTCTGTGTTATCATCTGCCAGATCGATCCTTACAAAACGAAAACCAGTATTACCAATTTCCTGTTTGCCAAGCCACGGCAGCTGCACTGTTTCATCACGCATAGCATGGTCGTTGGTAGCATTTTGTTTTGGCTCTACATCACTCATTGCTTCGCTCACTGATTCGCCAAAACGGATTCTCAGTTTAACAGGAAGATGAGATGGGAACATTCCGGTAACCAATTGCAGGCCACCTTGTATTTCTTTACCAAAATCAAGCAACAATGCAGGATGATTCTTTTGTGTGCTCTTCAACACACACATGTTTGCATTGGCAAGATCAGCCTGCCCATTGCCAGGCAGTAATAAGCGCTTTGCATTTACAATAGTGCTGTCATCGGCGGACTGCCATACAATTCTTACAGGAGACAAATATTTTCTAACGATCTCTTTGGATTGTGTTTCACTTGTCCGGCTGATATCAAAGACCGGTGGTAATTGTGCTGAAACATTTAATGTAAGGCACAACAGTAATCCAATTGCTATTAATATTTTATCCAGGTATGTATGGTGCATGTTGGGTTGTTTAATTCTTATTGACCTCACCCCCAACCCCTCTCCAATGGAGAGGGGCCAGAAACGTGTATCTGCAAAGCGTTTTTAATAAAATTCTATTTTTAATTGGCCATAATGATTGTTTAAATGAAATAATATTCTATATCATCTGTTACAACGTTTACTTATTTATTATAAACGGCGATGCCGGAAGTCCTTCTTTATTAAATAAAGAAACATCGGGATTGTCAGCCCATGCATATCTTACTGCCACCGGGTGAGACACATCCGCACTATTAACAACTATTTTATTTTTTTGTATTGATGCGTTAGCCTTAAAAAATAAACCAGGTTTATTGCTATCCGACACTTCAAAATTTGTTAAGCCTTTTCCTGTTGTACTGATTAAGCCGCTGCCAGTGTAGTCAAATGATATGATAATTTTATCTCCGTAAATTTTTATATTCTTTGCCAAAGGGCCACTTGCAATAACATTGTGATGATGGTATTCATTTATAAGTGTAAGCTTTGCAGCACGCTCACCAACGGCCTGTTTATTATTTGGATGAATATTAGTTGAATCTCCAACATCAATGGTTACAACTAAGGCTGAATGCGGCATTTGGCGTGTTACATCTAATTGCGCCTGCCTGATGATTGCCCATTGTAAATCCTGTAAAGGCTCTTTGTAATTTGGAAGTTGTATAATATAAAACGGAAGTTGTTCTTGTCTAAAACTATTGCGCCAGTTATTAATTAACGCCGTTAATAGTGTTTTATATTCTGCCGCCCGTTCGTTAATATTTCTTCCTGAATTATCAGGCAATGTATTTGATTCGCCCTGGTACCATATAACACCTTTTATCACAAGAGGAAGCAATGGCTTTACCACAGAATTATAAAAAACACCCGGCTCATGGTTTATTTCAATATCATTAATTAGTCTTCTTTTTTTCCAGTGATCAAGTAACGGTTGCAAAGAAGGATATAATTTTAACACACTGGTATCTATCCAGGATTCCGCTCTTGTGTTGCCGCAAGCCATAACTATTATACCGACAGGAATGTGTTCTTCCGATTGTATTTTTTTTGCAAAATAATATGCTACCGCAGAAAACCGGCGTGCCTTTTCACCCATAGCAGGTATCCATTTTGAATGATCTATATTTTCAGGATTTTCTACGCCTGCAGGCATTTCGCATCGGTATTCACGAATGCTGTCATTATGTAAATCATTCAATTCCCGCTTACCATTTTTCTCAGCGTCAAGAATGAAATTCATATTTGATTGTCCTGCACAAATCCATACATCACCAATTAAAATGTTTTTTAAAATTTTACTCCCTTCCTTATCAGTACTAACACTCAAAGCATATGGTCCGCCTGCTTTCATAGGCTTAAAGGCAGTTTCCCAATTACCGGTTGTATCTGCTAAAGCTGATGTGGTTTGGTTATTAAAATTTATAGAAACCATTTTACCTGGCAGCGATTTCCCCCAAACATGCAAAGGCTTTTCCCTTTGTACAATCATGTTATCAGTAAATATTGCAGGCAATACTAACTGTGCCTTTATAAGAAGGGATTTGGTTATAATAAGTATCAACAGTGCTGCGATTTTCACTAACAAATTAATTTACTTTTATGCTTTGTCGTCTTAATATACTCAGCAGAATGTCATGCAAGGAATTTACATCCGCCATGTGATTAATATTTAACTGCTTCAACTGTAACCGGGCCTATTAATCCTGATGGATCATACTTGCCCGCGGGAGTAAACGTGTTTACATTACTCCATGTTTTCCTTTTTGATACAGGTAATTTGCTGTCGCCAATCAACCGGTTAACCCACGTATTTACAACTTCTATTTCTATCTTATTTAGCCCACTTTTAATAGCATTACTTATATCAACTTTGTAAGGCGCTGTCCATACAGATCCCACATCTTTACCATTCACTTTTACTTTAGCCATCACTTTTACCATACCAAGGTTTAAATAAAAAGTGTTTGCAGCAGGCAGGTTACTTACATTAAAACTGGTTTTATAAACAGCCGTGCCTGAATAATTTTTTATAGTTGAATCATTGCTTGTTGACCAATCAATAAGCTCATTAAATATTACCGGTTTTAATGGCCCACGCTTAGCCGTATCAAATGTTACTTTCCATGGAGAAGTTATGGTAGTTAAAATTTTAGGTTCAGGAAAATTCGAAGTTCGCTTTAACGATGATGATGCAGGAATTTTATTATTAAATATTACAAAGCCACTTTGATAAGCTTCAAATTTTAAAGGCACACTTATTGAAGCCACAGATCGGGTAAACACAGGAAGGTTGCGGGTTTCACCGGTTACCGCATCCCACCATTCTGGTTGCTTACCCGTAACCCTGAATGCAGGTGACAAATTAATAGTTTGATCGGTTTGATTGGTAATAAAATATATATCACCATCTTTTGTTGTACGATGAGCATACAAAACATCTTTATTTGGCAAAAGAACATCAGGAATTACTTTCAGGAAATCCAATGCTTGCTGCATTGTCATTCCTGTTAATACATTTCCTTCTCCATATTTTTTATTCGCAACGGCTTCATTATCCTTACCCCATATTTCTTTAGCAAGTTTTTTTACTTCCAGATCTGCAGCAGGATAATTTTGCAAACTCGGTGAACGCTTTGGTGCAGGCCCCAAAATAGTTGCCCCTTCTTTTACCAGTTCGCCAATCTTCTTTAATAATTCAGGGCGCATGGTTTCGAGTTTTGGCAATACCAACATACGGTAGCTCATGCCATCAGGCAATACAAGGTTGCTGTTTTGTACGCTCACTCTTTCCATCAACACTTCAGCATTAATATAATCATAAGAATATCCCGCAGGCAATTCAGGGTCACGGATGCCGGTCATTTTAGGCGCATCTTCGCTGATAAAATAAGCCACATCATTCACCGGTTTTCCCTGTTGCAATAAATAGTTACATCTTCTTATATAATCAACAAAAGCCTTGCCCTGGTAGAACCAGGTATTGTTCCTGTTGAACTCTGTACCAAAGCCGGCATTAACACCGGGAAGACTATCGTAAGGCTGCTCAATAAATACATGCAATAAAGTATTATTGATGCCTTCTGTGAACGACCAGTCGCCACGCTTTTTTAGCATTCCGGGATAGCGTGCGTAACCTAATCCGCCGGCAGTAAATGACTCTGCAGATACTTTTGTTTTGCCATAAATATGTGCAGCAGATGAGGCGGAACGACATTCAATATTTCCAAGTTCACCTTCATTCCAAAACTCACCAGCCACTTCATCAGACTGTCCTCCATACTTTAAAAACTCTGAGGGATAACCCCAGTGTCCATAGTTCTCCAACCATAATTTTAATCCATGCTGATGGCTTACATCCCGCAGTCCGCCCACATATTCATAGGCAACCCTGTCTGCGACCAGCCTTCGCAGATCCCATAAAAAGCGATCTGATTGATCAGTTGATCCAACCACTCTTCCCGATAATACAGGCAACCAGGGCAATGGATCATAACCATATTGTTTTTTAAAAATATCAGTCATCCCATCAGTCCAGTTTTGAGAACCGGTTTCATAACTATCGGCTACAGTCCATTTTAATGATACACGATCAGCAGCAGGAATGCTGTTTTGAATTTTGCCAACAAAAGAATCAAAATGATGTTGCATTGCTGACTTATTAATTTTATCAATTTCCAATCCTTTTCCTTCAGGTGATGCAGGACTATTTGGCACGCCTGTTGGCAACATGCCATAGCGGATAATGATCCAATTGCCGGAAGGAACATTCCAGTTTAGCACGCCGTCAGCAGAAATATTCTTTGTAATATCAATTACTTTAGAAGGGTCAAGGATCAATGATTTATCATCAGGCTCTTCCTGCTTTGGCCATTGATATTCTACCCATAAAGGAAAAGGCGTTTGCAGCATTTTTGCCAATTGTTTTTCCTCGTATCTTTCTACAACCGGTGCAGTTAATAGCTTGATTTCAGCAAACCCTGCAGCCTTATTCATATTACTTAATACAAGCCTGAATTGCTTTGAACTGGTTGCTGCAAATGATACAGCAACAGGTGCATACGGTATAAAGCCAACATTCTTTTCAGGATTAGTTCTATCAAATACAAATTTCTTTATACTTCGGTAAGTAACACCTTCCCTTACCTGTAAATCAACATCGGCCCTTAATGGTTTTTCCAAAGGATATAATATTAGACTGCGGGCAGTAAAAGCATCTGCAACTTCAATGTTTATTGTATCAATAGTTTTATCATCTATAAGTGATGTTGATGATGCACCTGTGCTGATATTTCCGTCAAACATTTTTTGTAGATCATCAAAGGTTACATTTGAAATAATATTGGGTAAATGTTTGGATATATCTTCTTCCTCATTGGCCGGCTCAGGAAAGGCCATAACAGCAACATCCTGAAAATCAGGTTTTGCAAGAGGCAGTTTTTGAGAAATTTGCATTGGTCCTTTAAGATGTATTTCTTCCCCTGATAAGTAACGCATAGACTGTGATGGCTTGATCCATGGGCCGCCACTCTGGCTCCATCCGGGACCATTAAATAAGCCAATATCAACGCCATCTTTTGTTGCAGTGGTAATGGCAGTTTTTATTATCTTCCACCACTCCTCGGAAAACAATTTTACTTTGCCATAAGGCACTTCTTCTTTAGGATAGCCGATGTTGCCGATGAAAGCCCTGCCAATGCCCACTTTAGCCATGGCTTCAATATCTTTTTTTACTCCCTGCTGCGAAATATTATCACTCATCCAATACCAGTAAACACTTGGCTTTACCGAATCAGGCGGTGCTTTAAATGATTGCTTAAGATAATTTTTATTTACAAGGGTTTTTGCTTGAGCTATTAATAATGATGACGCAAAACTTCCAAGTAAAATCAAAAAACTTATTTTGTTTATATAGATGTTATTCATGCTGATTCGTCTTTTGTTTTTATCAAAATCACCTTAATTAATAAGCAGGCATTT
>CAXSDW010000118.1:0-9717 GCA_964236235.1 uncultured Chitinophagaceae bacterium | reverse complement strand
AGTACTACAACTGATGGATTAGTGAAATCTGCCACACTCACAGGTGTAACAGCAAATTCATCTCCTTTGGTAATTTTTGATTCCATACTGTTCGTCATTTAAAATTAAGCACTGGCTGAAACGACGCCTATAGCTGGTATTCTATTCAGCAGAATTATTTATGACAACACTTTGCCGGTAAAATACATAATCTTACTTTCATAGACTAAAAGAAAAAGCCTGTAGGATAATGACCTGTGGGATTAATAGATTTTCGAAGTATGAAACAGAAAGATTATACAGGAATAGTTCCTCCACAGTATACGGGTAAAGAGATTGAAGCAGAAGCCTCTGTTGAATTGAATGATGTAAATACAGCAAAAACATTTTATAATGTGGTAAAAGAACGATTACTTAATGTGAACAATTGGCATGATTTAGCAGGATTGATTAGCGCTAAATTTCAGATTGTTGATGCACATGGCAAAGAATTAAACAGGAATGCACAAAAGGGCGACTATCTAAAAATTGATATACCAGGCCCTGGAAGTAAAGAAGGAGATGGTTACGATTGGGTGCAGATTGAAGAATTAAAGGAAGTGGAAATTGGAGAAAACCAGGGTATCGGATTTCGTGTTCGCCCGGCTCAAAATCCTCTTGGAAGTAAAAATGAAGCAGCGCACTTTTATTCCGCAGAATCTACCAGTAGTTTTATAATACAGCGGGAAATGGCAAAGATTACTGCATGGATTGTTGATCGTAATATAAAGCCAAATGATGATGCAAAATCGTTGATCGATAAAATTCGTGATACGTCTGTGGGTATAAGTGCAATTGGTATGTTTTCTAAAATACAATGGCAAAATCTTGCGAAAGGCTTAGTTGAAAATCTTTAGAAAATAACCAGGAAAAATATAAGTGAAAAATTCTTTTACCAACACGTTTACTTTGTTATTAATACCATATTTTATTTATCATCAACAGCATAATTGTATTACTTTCAAATCTGTAAAGCGGATTATTTTCTGATCAAAATATTGATTAATCATTATCATGAACAATCTTAAAGATAAAGTTGCCTACATAACAGGCGGAAGCAAAGGCATAGGATATGGGATAGCGAAAATATTATTGGGTCATGATATGAAAGTGGCCATCACCAGCCGCACTTTAGCTGCAGCAAAACAAGCAGCTGATTCGCTAAGTAAAGATCCGTCAAGAGTTTTGGCTTTGCAATCTGATGTAACTTCCCTGGAGTCTGAAATAAAGGCTGTTGAGGCAACAACCGCTCATTTTGGTCACCTTGATGTATTGGTAGCAAATGCAGGAGTAGGTCACTTTGCAGCTATTGACACCTTAACTGAGCAAGATTGGAAAAACACTATTGATACCAATCTTACCGGTGTTTTCTACAGTGTAAAGGCAAGCCTTGAAGCGTTGAAGCAATCCAAAGGTTATATTATTACAATCGCCAGTCTTGCGGGCACTAACTTTTTTGAAAATGGCGCTGCATATAATGCAAGTAAATTTGGCCTTGTAGGATTTACACAAGCTGTAATGCTTGATGTAAGGAAACACGGAATTAAAGTTACTACGATTATGCCCGGTTCTGTTGCTACACATTTCAATAATCATATTCCGAACGAGGCTGATGCATGGAAAATACAACCAGAAGATATAGGCCAACTCGTGGCTGATATTTTAAAAATGAACCCAAGAACGTTGCCCAGTAAGATAGAAGTAAGGCCATCTATGCCAGGGAAATAAAATCAATATCAAGGTATAAATTATAGATTGAGTTTAGAGTTTGTGATGATATAATCTATTAGTGATACAACAAAAATCAGGAATGAAATCTCTTCATGAAGTTAAACTAACGTTCATTTAATTTATGCACAACATAGCTTTTAGTAAACAGCTTAAATGAATTAAGTTTTAGCTTAAAATAAATTAAGATCCACCTGTTTAAATATATTAAAAGACAGCAGTTTATTATGAGTTATATCAACCGAAGATATTTTTTAAAAACATCTGCGCTGTTAATGGCGACACCGTTTGCTTCACCTTTTTTTGATGTAAAAAAGAGCAAACTTCTTTTATCATTTTCCACACTTGGCTGCCCCGATTGGAGTTTTAAAAAGATCATAGAATTTGCAGCGCAACATGAATATAGCGGTATAGAATTAAGAGGGATACAGCGTGAATTAGAACTTACAAAATGCAACGAATTTAGCAACGCTCAAAATATCTCAGACACAATTGCAATGATGAGAGAAAAAAAATTGCGTTTTGTAGACCTGGGAACTTCTACTAATTTACACATTGCTGATGGCGTAGAAAGAAAGAAAAGTTTAGATGAAGCCCGGCGTTTTATTGATTTAGCCCAAAAAATAAATTGCCCGAATGTGAGGGTATTTCCCAATATTTTCCCCAAGGAACAAGATAAGAATGCAACAATAAATCTTATGATAAAAGGCTTGCTGGAATTAGGCGATCATGCAAAGGGAAGCAACGTAAGTGTGTTGATGGAAACGCATGGAGACCTTGTAAATAGTGACGATATTGAAAAAATTATGTGTTCAGCGCAGCATACAAATGTAGGGCTGGTTTGGGATGTAGCCAATATGTGGACTGTTACAAAAGAACCGCCGCCGCAGGTTTATAAAAAATTAAAAAAATATATCCGGCATGTGCACGTAAAAGATGCCAGCATGGTTAATGATAAACCGCAATACCGGTTATTAGGACAAGGAGAAGTTCCTGTTTTTGAAGCTATTGATGTTTTATCAAAAGGCGGGTATAAAGGATACTATAGTTTTGAATGGGAAAAATTGTGGCATCCTGAAATTGCAGATCCTGAAATAGCTTTGGCTGATTATTGTAAGGTGATGGGCCAGCATTTTAATAACTCTTCGATTTTCCAATAAAAGCAGGCTTAAGCTTGTTGATTAACTATCTAAACTTAGTTAATTAATCTTAAATGTGTTGCCAATGGAGCCTTTAAATAATGGTGCATCTAATAAGAGATTACCCGTTTTTACTTGTTGCGGCAAGTCAATAAATTCACGGTATTGCTCTGCTCTATAAGAGCCGGTTGTAATACGTTTCAATACACTTGCCAAGCAAGATTCTGTTACATCTCCCCAGTCTTTATCAAGCCCGTCTGATACCTGCTTATTAACTGATATTCCATCGAAATAATTACCAGTCCCATTTTTATTGGCAGATCTGAAAGAAACCGGAAAGATGTACCAGTCGCCAACAGGTGTAGGAAAAAATCCAACAGGTTTGCCATATGTATCGGATGGTCCAACAAGCTGAACATCCATGTAAGGCTTTAAATTATTAATTAAAAGCTCACTTGCAGAAGCTGTGCTGTTAGATACAATAAAATAAATATGATCAAGGTTAAGTGCACCTGTTTTATGAAAATTAGTAGATAAATTATAAGAAGGATGTTTGTCATTAAATTGCTCTTTAAACATTAAGCCACTATTAGCAGAAGCCGAAACAAGCAAATCGGCCAATTTTTCCTGAACCGATACATAACCACCTCCATTATACCTTAAATCAATAACAACATCAGTTATATTCTGAGTGGCAAATTTTGTAAATACGCTTTGAAACCTGTTATATATATCGGTAGTATCGCCTAAAAAAGAATTAAATATCATGTAACCAATTCTCTTTGTTGAATATTTATAAACTGTATCCAGGTAAACAGGCTGGGTTTTGTAAGAGCCGGCTTGCAAAGTAATGTCAACGGTATTTCCGTCAGGTTTTTTAAAAGTAAAAGAAGTATTACTGCTGTTATAAATATTATTAATAAGAAAAGTAGTATTGGTAGTAGTGATATTTGTATTGCCATTTACTTTTAAAATTCTCCAGCTTCTGCGTATACCAGCCAGGCCAGCGGGTGAAGCCGGCTCTACTAACCTTACCCTTAAATCGCCTTCTACCTTAAAAAAAACAGTCATTCCAAAATCACCAGAAATTTTCATATTACTGTTGTCCATAACTATGCCATTGCTCTGGTTATCCCAATCTGTTTTTTTCATTGCAAAACTCCACTTATCAACAGCAGATGAAAACCCCGGCTCAATGCTGTATTGCCTTATAGCCTCCATCATTTTGTTTGGATCTACATAAGATTTATCATTGAAAGTTAATGGAATTTGATTATACCATAAATAAAGATCCCTGGTTATTAATAATGAAGAATCCAATAGTTTACTGGAATCAGGTACAATGATTACAGGTGGAATGACAGGAACAAGCACATCTGTTTGTTTTTTACAACCTGCAACTATTGTTAAGCCGGCCAGCGATGCAATTATTAAATAAAAATAGGGATGTTTCATCTTGATTAACTGCGGTTAAGGATACAATTTACTTCAAAAAAGTGATTACGGTTTTATCTTTTTGTTCTTTTAACAGATAATAATCAACAAAACAAATTGCTTATGAAGTAGATACTTTAAATTAAAAAAAAGTTGGTTTAGTTTGAAAGATAATTAATCATAACCTCCGAACGTCTTTGCCGATTAAATCACTTTATTATAATTATGCAGTTGACCGTTTTGCTTTAAATTAATGTATTCACTCGGAGTCATTTCAAACTGTCTTAAAAAGTTGCGGGAAAAATTACTTTGCGAACTGAAACCTGTCATGTCTGCGACCTGGTAAATTTTATATTCGCCTTCCCTAAGCATTGAAGCAGCTTTTTTTAAACGCACAAGATTAATTAATTCATTAGGTGTAAGGTCAGAAACAGCTTTTATTTTTCGGTAAAGTGTTATCCGGCTCATGTTCATTATCCTGGCAAGTTTATTAACATCAAGCTCGCTGTCTTCAATACTTTTTGCAATTATTTCATTAAGGTTTTCAAAAAATCTTTCGTTCACTTTTGTGTAGTTAATATTGTTCACATGTGCCAAAGGTGAAGTGGAAAAATATTCCTTTATCCTGTTTCTATTTGTAATAAGACTTGCTATCTGGGCTAATAAAAGCCTGTTGTCAAAAGGTTTTTCAATGTATGCATCTGCGCCGTTTTCAAGTAATTTTACTTTTGCCTCAATACTATTCTCTGAAGATATTACTAGCAATGGAACATGGCTGTACCTGGTACTTGATTTAATAGTTTTGCAGAATTCAAGTCTCCTTATTGCCGAAATGTTAATGTCGCATATTAGAAACTGAACAGGTTCTTTATTAAGAATATCTAAAGCAATTTTTTCATCTGCCGCTTTTAGTAATAAATATTGTTTACTTAAAATTTCTTCTAAAGGATTAAAAGTTTCCTCGTCGTTGGCAATCAAAATCAATGGCCGCATATATTATCTTTTGGTATTTAGTTGTAAAAAGTTCTTGTTTCAAGAAATGAAACGATTTGTCAAAATTATGGTACGTAATGAATTAACTGATTACAATATTATGTTTTTCTTCACACAAAATTCAGTGTAAACGATTGCACACTTTGAATAAGAAAATTACCATATTGCATCTTGCTAAGGAATTGAATTTAACTGCAGCTACAGTTTCACGTTCGTTAAATAATCATCCTCGCATTAGTGACGGTACAAAAAAATTAGTGTTGGATCTTGCTGAAAAACTAAATTACCGCACCAATAAACTGGCTTCTTCTTTACGCTCAGGTAAAACATTTACAATAGGAGTTATTATCCCGAGTGCAGAAATTAATTTCTTTGGTTCGGTTGTTCACGGGATTGAAAGTATTGCCAATACCAATGGTTACCATATACTTCTTTATCAATCTAATGAATCGCCAAAATATGAGATTAAAGCGATTGAAACTTATATAGGCGCAAAGGTAGATGGAATACTTGCTTCTATCGCTAAAGAAACCGTTGATTTTTCGCATTATCTCGAGCTGAAAAATAGAAGTATACCGTTGGTTTTCTTCGACAGGAGTAAGGACTCTTTAAACATTCCTTCTGTGGTTATTGATGATTTTAAAGGCGCATATATCGCAACGGAACACTTGATACAACAAGGTTACAGCCGATTGGCACATATATCAGGTCAGCAGCATTTAAAAATATTTAAAGACCGTTTAAATGGTTACAAAGCAGCGTTAGCTGATTATGGTTTTGAGGTGAACGATGAACTTTTTTACGCAGGAAATGTTTCTATACAATCGGGGAAAGATGCAATGGAATATTTTTTTAATTTGTCTCATCCGCCGGACGCCATCTTTGCTGTGGAAGATTTTACGGCTTTAGGTGTTATAAAAGCAGCTAAGGAAAAGAAGATAAAAATACCGGAAGAACTGGGAATAATAGGCTTTGCTAATGAATCTTTTTGTGAACATATAACGCCGGGACTTTCTTCGATAGACCAGCAAACTGTTCAAATGGGAAAAGAAGCTTTTACGCTTTTATTAGAACTTATAAATAATGAAAAACAAATGAAAAAATCGAAGGTTGTTTTAGAGCCAATTCCTTTTTTTAGGGAATCATCTTTAAAGCAACAGGTAAAAATTAATTCAGAGATAAATAAAGTTTTCGCATAATGCAAACGATTACTCAAAATTAGCAGGTAAGTAGTCGTGTCATTTTTTTGAAATTATGAATAAAGCAAGTCGTATAATTTATTTCATTATCACTTTAATGCCAATGGTGTTTTTTGTTTATGCAATAAATAAAGACAAGATTGTTGTAACTACTATTGAAAAGACTTCATTTAAATCCATCAATAATTTTTATGTTTCAAATAAAGCGCCTTTACAACCTTTACAATTTGTAAAGTTGCCTGTCGGCAGCATTCAGCCAAAAGGATGGATAAAAAAATACCTGGAATTGCAACGTGATGGATTAACAGGTCACCTTGGTGAAATAAGCGCATGGTTAGATAAAAAAAATAATGCATGGTTTAGCGGCAACGGCACCGGCGATCATGGCTGGGAAGAAGTGCCTTATTGGTTAAAGGGCTATGGTGACCTTGGCTATATATTAAATGATAAATCTATCATTGCAGAAACTAAATTATGGCTAAATAAAGTATTCCAAAGCCAGCGTGCTGATGGTTATTTCGGTCCTGCAATTGTTGAAAATCAACACCAGGATAATAAAGGTAAAACACCTGATCTGTGGCCAAACATGATTATGCTTTGGTGCATGCAAACTTATTATGAATACAGTAATGACGCACGTGTTATTCCCTTCATGACAAAATATTTTAAGTGGCAATCAACCGTGCCTGACGATCAATTGCTGAAGATCTATTGGGAAAATAGCCGCGGTGGTGATAACCTCTACAGCATTTATTGGCTTTACAACAGAACCGGTGAAAAATGGTTACTTGATCTTGCTGATAAAATTCACCGCAATACAGCTAACTGGACACAACAAAACAATTTGCCTAACTGGCATAATGTAAATATTGCACAATGCTTTCGTGAGCCGGCAACATACTACATGCAAACAAAAGATACAGGTTTTCTTACTGCAACTTATAATGATTTTAAGTTAGTAAGAAATATTTACGGGCAAGTGCCGGGTGGTATGTTTGGCGCTGATGAAAATGCCCGGCAGGGATATTCTGATCCACGCCAGGCTGTAGAAACCTGCGGTATGGTGGAGCAAATGGCAAGTGATGAAATATTGGCCGGCATCACCGGAGATCCTTTATGGGCCGATCAATGCGAAGATGTTGCTTTTAATACTTATCCTGCTGCTGTAATGCCGGACTTTAAAGGACTGCGTTATTTAACTGCGCCAAACATGGTAGTAAGCGATAGCAAAAATCATAGTCCGGGCATTCAAAATGATGGGCCATTTTTAATGATGAATCCTTTTAGCAGCCGTTGCTGCCAGCACAATCATTCCCAGGGATGGCCATATTATGCTGAACATTTATGGATGGCAACACCTGATAATGGTCTTGCTGCCATGTTATACAACAGTTGCGATGTTACTGGTAAAGTTGGTAACGGCAATACCGTTACATTAAAGGAAGAAACACATTATCCTTTTGCAGATGAAATAAATATTACTGTGACATCAGATAAACCGTCTTCATTTCCATTATACTTGCGTATTCCCGTGTGGTGTACGGATGCAAAAGTTTATATAAACAATGAACTTTTACAACATGAGCATATAGCTTTAAGTTATACAAAAATTGATAGAACATGGAGCAACAAAGACGTGATAAAAGTTGTCTTTCCAAAAAAAGTAATGATACAGGAATGGAGTAAAAATAAGAATAGTGTAAGTGTTAATTATGGTGCGCTTACTTTTTCTCTAAAAATTAAAGAAGACTATAAACAAATGGATAGTAAGGCTTCAGCAATTGGTGATTCAAAATGGCAACCAAATGTTGATGAAAGCAAGTGGCCATCCTTTGAAATTTATCCTGGCAGCAAATGGAATTATGGATTACTGCAGACTGACGTAAACAATTTATCAACATTTGAGATAGTAAAAAAGCAATGGCCTGCAAACGATTTTCCTTTTACCCAACAAAGTGTGCCGCTTGAAATTAAAGCAAAAGGCAAGCAAGTACCATCATGGCAAATAGATAAATATGGTTTGTGTGATACGCTTCCCCAAAGCCCGCTTACAGTAAATACCAATATAGAAACAATAACATTAATACCAATGGGCGCTGCAAGATTACGCATTTCTGCATTTCCCGTTGTAGAAAAATAAACCTATTTATATACGATTAAATTATGCGCTTATGATTAAAGTCATTGAAAAATATTCCAAAACAAACTTATTTTTTTAACAGTTTTTAACAATTATTAATACTTTTATATCAATTATCATTATTAAAAATCTACATTATGAGAAGTTGCTTGCAAAAATTAGGTGGAGAGCTGCGTGAAGTAGGGCAAAAAAACTTGCCGCTATTTCTTCCCCAAAAGATTCTTTTCTTTTCTTTTTTTCTTTTTTTATCAATAGTCGGTAAAGCACAAAATGCTACGGTTATTACCGGGAGTGTGGTTGATTCAAGTCATAACCCTTTGCAAGGCGTGACGGTTTCTACCAGCGCATCCAAGAGGAACGTTATTACAGATCAAAATGGCAATTATAGTATACAGGTTAACAATGCCGATAAGAGACTTACATTTTCGTTTGTTGGGATGAAGCCACACAGCCAGGCACTCACCGGCCAAACATCTTATAACATCAGTCTATCTCCTGATAACACAGGTTTGGGTGAAGTAGTTGTAATTGGCTACGGTACGCAAAAAAAAGGCTCACTAACTGGTGCAATTGCAACGGTTACAAGTAAAGATATTGATCGTGTGCATGGTGGTTCTACGGTAAGTACAGGTCTTGCTGGTAAGCTGGCAGGTGTTACTTTTCGTATGCCTGAAGGCCGGCCCGGAGCCTCAGCGCAAATTCAGATCCGCAACATGGGAACGCCTTTATATGTAATTGATGGCATACAGCAGGATGAAGGCCAGTTCAATAATTTGGCTCCTAATGATATAGAAAGCATCTCTGTTTTAAAAGATGCGTCTGCAGCTATTTATGGTGTTCGTGCTGCAAATGGTGTAGTAGTGGTAACCACTAAAAAAGGTACCAGTGGTCGTAATAATATTAATATAGATGCGTACTCCGGATATCAAAACTGGTTTCGCTTTCCAAAAGTTGTAAACAACTCATATGATTTTATGAGCTATAGGGCAGATGCTGAGATAAATAGTAATATTAATGAACCAGACCCGGCTAAAAGAACTGGTATTACAAAGGAAGAAATAGAAAA
>CAXSDW010000117.1:0-9774 GCA_964236235.1 uncultured Chitinophagaceae bacterium | reverse complement strand
CTGAGTTTGCAACTCACGACAATGTACTACATCTATAAATTTATTAGTAATGTTACATTGTCTTCTTAAATAATAATCCTGTAATTTTCTGCTTTCTCAACAATGCCAGATTCATAAATTGTTGTATAACATTTTCTAATTTTCATAAAGAAAATTTGTTTGTGAATAGTTTTTAGAGGCTATTGTCGTGTTAACAAACTGGTGGCAGAAGTCAGTTCAAATTTTGCTTCCTGTTTCGAAAGAAAGACGCAGTAAAAAAATAAAACTTAAATTTATTTTTGATCACAGGAACGACATTAGCATAGCATTCCCAAAAAAATATAGTACCTCTTATTAAATTCATTTTTAAAACAACAACCAATGACAACAAAAGAAGTAGCCGATCGCCTCGTAGAATTATGCCGGAACGGAAAAATTGAAGATGCCCAAAACGAATTATTTGCACAGGATGCCGTGAGTATTGAGCCGAATGACTCTATGGGTCCGAGAGAAACAAAAGGGTTAGAAGCCATAAAAAAGAAAGGAGAGATGTTTAACTCTATGCTTGAGGAGTTTCATGGCGCAACAATTTCTGATCCTGTTGTGGCAGGTGATCATTTTTCAATTTCATGGAATATGGATGCAAAAATGAAAGGACATGAAAGAATGATGATGAGCGAAATTTGTCTGTATAAAGTAACGGATGGCAAAATAGTTTCTGAAGAGTTTTTCTTTTCAATGTAAATAGAATTTCCACTCCTAAAGTGTGCTTCTCTCTTTTAAATTCTCCCGGGAATTGTTTATACGCGAAAAACAAATCTCCCGCTGAATGGGCTTTCAGCGGGAGATTGAGTTATTTCTTTATTATAGAACGTCGCCATTGAAAACTATGCAGGCACCTTTCTTGGTTTTTCTCTTTCCCAAAAACGATGTTGACCGATAGCAGCAATAAATTGTGCAGCCAGTTTATTTACGTCGTTACCAATAATTATTCCTTCCATTAACACTGTTTCGTCACTGTTATCTTCAGGTAATTTTCTTCCGAAGTAAGTAGCTCTTAACACCTGTACCGCTTCAGTGTCGGCTGCGATGGCTTTACAATGCTTAAACGCTTCATTCAAAAAATGAACAGCATCAGGTTCTGCTTCCAGGGTTGCAACACTATTGGTTCCGCCGGGCACATACACGGCATCATAAAATACAGAAGCGGAAGTAAGGAAAGATTTTGCAACAGGAATACTGGTATTATTCTTACCAATTACAAACCCAAGCTTTGGAGCAATTACTTCGCACAAAGCACCTTCACTTGTAAGTGCATTTTGTACCGCTGTTATGCTTTCTTCATCTACTCCATCAGCGGCCAATATTGCAATCTTGCGTGTTTGAATACTGGCTTTTGGTGAAGAAAAAACCATGCTTAAAGCACTTGATTTATCCAATGAACCTTCTTTCACTATTGACCTGTATTTTTCAGGATCGGCATCCGCGGGTACAGTTTGATTTAATGGTGTTTCCAATGCTTTAGGAACATGCATGCCAACGCAATAGGCTACTTCACCGGCAAGCCCTTCATTAATCTGCGCCAGCAAATACAACATTCTTTCTCTTATAGAGGTGAGTTCTACTTTACCCAATTCAAAACTTAACGCCTGCTTTATATGCTCCTTTTCAGGCTCTGACTGACTATTAAAAAATAGCTTCGCCTGGCTGAAATGATCAAAGAAACTGGCGCTCCGGTCACGAACTTTTCTTGCATCAATCTTTTCTGCAAAACTGGTGAAGCCGCCCTGCATTATACCAGCCTGTAAGGGGTAGCCGTTGTTCATTCCATTAGGACTATGCGCCGTTTTGCCTCTATTGATTTGTTGGCGCATATGCCCATCACGCTGATTATTATGAATCGGTATAATTGGCCGGTTGATAGGAATTTCATGAAAGTTAGGGCCGCCTAATCTTAGCAGCTGGGTATCCGTATAAGAAAACAAACGGCCCTGCAGTAAAGGATCATTTGTAAAATCAATTCCCGGAACAACATGCCCGATATGAAATGCTACCTGTTCTGTTTCAGCAAAGAAATTATCAGGATTACGATTTAAAGTCATCGTACCAATTCGTCTTACAGGCACTAATTCTTCAGGAATTAGTTTGGTTGGATCAAGCAGATCAAATTCATATTTGTGTTCATCTTCTTCAGGTACTATCTGCACGCCAAAATCCCATTGTGGAAAATCGCCGTTTTCAATTGTTTCCCATAGATCACGGCGATGATAATCAGAATCTTTACCTGATATATTCTGCGCCTCATCCCAGGCAACTGAATGCACGCCCAGCAAAGGTTTCCAATGAAATTTTACGAAACAAGCCTTGCCTTCTGCATTCACTAAACGAAAGGTATGAACACCAAAACCTTCCATCATCCTATAACTTCTGGGTAAGGCACGGTCGCTCATCACCCACATAATCATATGTGCAGCTTCAGGCGTTTGTGAAATATAATCCCAGAAAGTATCGTGAGCAGATGCAGCTTGCGGTATCTCATTATGCGGCTCAGGTTTCACTGCGTGAATAAGATCAGGAAATTTAATTGCATCCTGGATAAAGAACACCGGCATGTTATTTCCCACAAGATCAAAATTGCCTTCTTCTGTATAAAATTTTACCGCAAAGCCACGTACATCACGGGCAAGATCAGTGGAGCCACGTGAGCCGGCAACTGTTGAAAAGCGCACAAACACCGGCGTTTCCCTTGATGTATCAGTTAAAAAACCAGCTTTTGTAAATTCACTTAAATCTTCGTTCAATTTAAACACACCATGTGCTGCAGAACCACGTGCATGCACAATTCTTTCAGGTATGCGTTCATGATCAAAGTGTGTTATTTTCTCACGAAATATAAAATCTTCCAGCAGGCTTGGTCCACGTTCGCCGGCTTTTAGTGTATTTTGATCATCGTTTATTTTAACGCCATGGTTAGTTGTTAGAAACTGCCCTGTGGAATCTTCCATATTTTGTTCCAGGTCAGCAATCTTTTTAGTTTCAGTTGAAGAATTTTCCGTTGATAGATTTTTATTTGAATCAGATGGCATGAGTGGATTATTAAAAATGAATTATAGTAACTGCAATTTTACAGTTACCTGGTATAAATAAAAAGTAACTTAAGGCTAAACTCCGGTATCGGCCAAACCTGCAAGTATCTCATCAGTTTGCTGCTCTTCAGCAAGGTTTTGAGACAGCACACCGGCAACATCATTTAAGCCTAATTTATTCGCAAGCTTTATCAATCCGTTGTAAGAACTTATTTCATAATGCTCCACCTTTTGAGAAGCCATAATAATACCCAGGTTACGTGCAGGGGTTCCGCTGTCAGTATCTTCAATCACACCTTCACCTTCCATAGTTAACCCTTCCATTGCATCACATTTTTTTGCCTGTGGTTTTTTACCAAGCATCTCAAATACCTGCTCTAATCTTACCACTTGTGTTTTTGTTTGATCCAGATGTGTAAGAATTGCCTTACTCAGTTCCTGTGAGGAAGCGGCTTTGGCCATTTTGGGTAAAGCTTTCACCAAATGATTTTCCGCCCAGTAAATATCTTTTACAGAGTCAGTAAATAATTTTAAGAGTCCATCTTCCGGATCTAAAGATTGTTCATTCATATCAGCATCTTCTGTAGGCTGATATTTTGAAGCGTTATCATCAGCGGCTTCAGCTTTTTCAGGCGTTTTTTTAGAATATGCCGCAGTTGTTTCTATATCTGAAGCCGACTTTTTCTTTTCTTTCATTGATTTGGCCATAATGGTGAGTTTGATTAAAAATAGTAAAACACCATTACAAATGTCGTGCTATGTTTTGCCAGAACTTGCTTCATTAAAAAAATTATTTCAGGGATTTTATATTCAGGTTTATCAACAAAAAGTTGAAATTTTATCTACTTAAAATTAGCAACATACAAATGATTATCTACGGAATACCTGGAAGCTATCTTAGCTTTTTCTAAAATTGTTTCACAATAAATCGCCGGAGATTTATATTTTTACTTTTACAAATACTTGTCATTAATTTCCTTAACAAGAGTTTGCATTTTATTTATACAAGCATCGTAACGGGCTATTACCTCTGACGGATTGCCCAGGTAACCACACAAGTTTTGTGCTTCGTCAGCAAGAAGCAGAGTTACAATATTTGACGTTGAGTCAGTAAGTCTCTTTTGGTTTTTTATTTCATAGTCAAACAGCTCATTTTTGCGGTGAACGTAGCCGTCAGCGCTTACTAATAATTGCGGTATATCTTCCTGGTAAAGATCCATGATATCATTCTGGATTTTTTTATCTTCAATATAACCTATTTTGCCCGATCCTTTAAAGCCTTCAAACCTTCCGTTGTTTTGTTGCAGCCTTGTTGTGTTAGTTAGCCAGTTCCGGTATTTAGTCAAACTATCAATGTTTAAAATTTGATGAAGCTTTACGTTGGTAACATAACTAAATGCACGGCCTTGATTTTCATAAGATTCTTTGTCACTTTTCATTTCTTTTATGTCAGATAATAAGTCCTCTTTTAACCCTGACAAAAACTCTTTTACTTCTTTTTGCTGGTGGTTATGTTCACTTCTATCATGCAACCAGATAGAAAAGCTTACCGCAAAAACAATAATAAAAATCTCTATAAAAAACTCTTTGGCTTTATGCCAAATACTATGCTCTTTGCTGTTCCAAAGCTTATAAATTTTTTTGGTATGCTTGATTACTTCCTGTTCTGCCATTATTATTTATTGCCAGGGTTTATAATTTAATGATATTATAATGATATAAAAATACTTAACAAAAGGTAACCGTTACGCAACTATGTTGAGGGAATAAATCGTTTAAGATTTAGTCAGGCATTCTTGTTGATTATAACAACTAATATTAATTGCGAAAAGCTATGCCTGGTAAAAAACAACAAACGCCTGATGTAGGACAAATAAATTTTGGTGATTTTAGAAGACTCGAACCTCTTACACGTTCTTTTGGATATGACCGCGGTCAGCCCATTGACAGGTACTATATCGAAAAGTTTTTAAGTTATCATATTAAAGATATTAAAGGCCATGTTGTAGAAATAGGTGATGATAGGTATACCCGGATGTTTGGAGGAAAACAAGTTACCTGCTCTGAAGTACTTGATCAAAATCATCCCGACTCCAGCCCCACAATTATAGCCGACCTTGCAAATGCCGGTCATGTTCCATCTAATAGTTTCGACTGTATTATTATTATACAAACGCTGCAATTTATATACGATGTGCATGCTGCCGTAAGCACTTTGCATCGTATACTAAAACCCGGCGGTGTAGTACTGGGAACTATTCCCTCGCTTAGTGCTATCTGCCGGTATGATATGGATAGATGGGGAGACTATTGGCGCTTTACAAGTGCAGCAGTTAAACGTCTTTTTGGGGACGTGTTTGGAGGTGACAATGTTCAGGTAGAAGCACATGGAAATGTGCTGGTTTCCACCGCTTTCTTATACGGTATGGCAGCAGAGGATTTAACTTCAGCAGAACTTGACTTTAAAGACAGGGATTACGAAGCACTCATAACTGTGAGGGCAGTAAAAGAGTTACGAAGTGAATAAAGTGAGGGTAAACTAATCATTTGCTTTTATTTAATTTTATAAATGAAGTTCATTTCTCCCGTTATACATTTCCTGAAAATTGACTTTAGCTATTGTATTGACTCACATTAAGTAAATCAATTGAGGTAATGTAATATCTTAAAAATAAATATTTTAATGTAAGAGCTTAAACCGTGGCTTTGGGTAAATTCACCGCCCTAATTTTTAATTATATTTGAAGCACGGCTTACCAATTAATTTTAGACGTCGATAATTAAATATTCTTTCATGTTGCATCAAAAAAGATTATTGAATAGATTTTTAAAAAAAGTAATAAGGATTTTACTGATTATGCTTTGCTCTTTTGTTGCAAACATTTTACATGCGCAACAGATAGATATGTTATTAAAAGGCGGACATGTAATTGACCCGAAAAATAAAATTGATGAGCAAATGGATGTGGCCATTACAAGTGGTAAAATATTTCAGGTTGCAAAAGATATTCCTGCAAAAAATGCAAAGAGAGTTATTGATGTAAGCGGCCTGTATGTTACTCCCGGTATTATTGATATGCATGTGCATGCATTTTATGGAACTGATCTGGACGCTTATATAGCTAACGCCGAAACCAGCCTTCCGCCGGATGCATTTACTTTCAGGGCCGGCGTTACAACTGTTGTTGATGCAGGCTCTTCGGGTTGGAGAAATTTTCGTCTTTTTAAAAAGCAAACCATTGACAAATCGCAAACAAGGGTGCTTGCATTATTGAATATTGTTGGCAATGGTATGGTTGGCCGTTTTGAAGAACAGGATACTACTGATATGAATCCGCAGCAGGCTGCTTACATGATTAAAAAATTATTTCCTGATATTATTGTCGGTATTAAAGCAGCACATTACTGGGGAGATTTTACACAGGTAGATCGTGCGGTAAAAGCGGGCAATCTTGCAGATGTTCCGGTGATGGTTGATTTTGGCGAACATAAGCCGCCCAATTCTATAGAAGCGCTTTTTATGCAACATTTAAGACCCGGCGATATTTTTACGCATACATTTTCTTATGGGCCAGGTGTACGTGAAACAGTTGTTGATGAGAATGGAAAAGTGAAACCATTTGTATTCGCGGCACAAAAGCGGGGAATTATATTTGACGTTGGTCATGGCGGTGGAGCTTTTTCCTGGAGGCAGGCTGTGCCGGCGATGCAGCAGGGTTTTCTTCCAAATGTTATCAGCACAGACTTACATGCAGAAAGTATGAATGGCGGCATGAAAGATATGAGTAATGTAATGTCAAAGTTTCTCAACATGGGCATGAGTTTACAGGATGTAATTCTTCGCTCTACATGGAACCCGGCTAACGTTATAAAAAGACCCGACCTGGGAAATTTAAGTGTGGGCACTGATGCTGATGTTACCGTTTTCAATGTAAGAAAAGGAAATTTTGGTTTTTTAGATATACGACAAACAAAGCTCAAAGGCACACAAAAGCTGGAAGCAGAATTAACCATTCGTGCAGGAAAAATTGTTTGGGATCTCAACGGAATAAGTGCACAGGATTGGGAAGATGAAATAAAAAAAAGTAAATGAAACCCGCATCATACATTCCTTTTTCTAACAACATTCAAATTATTGGAAGAAGCTTTTTTGCAATGATGTTGATGTTAATCCAGGTTTTAGCATTCAGTCAGCAATATGATCTTCTCATAAAAAACGGTAATATTATTGACCCAAAAAATCACCTTAATGCAAAAAAGGATATAGCTGTTGCAAACGGAAAGATTGCAAAAGTTGCCGATGATATTCCTGCTGCAGAATCTAAAAAAACAATTGATGCAACAGGCTTGTATGTTGTGCCAGGGCTGATCGATATACATACTCATGTATTTGTGGGCTCAAAAGCCGATACATTTGCAGACGGTATTTACAGTGTATCTCCGGATGATTTTACTTTTAAGTCTGGTGTCACAACAGTGGTAGATGCAGGCACTTCAGGCTGGCGTAACTTCTCTTTATTTAAAGAACAGGTGATTGATAAATCACAAACTCGTGTGCTTGCTTTTGTAAATATTGCCGGTTCAGGCATGAGCGGAAAACCTATGCAGGAAGATGTGAATGATATGAATGCAGATTCTGCTGCAAATATTGCAAAAAAATATAAAAACATTATTGTAGGAATAAAAATTGGCCATTTCGAAGGCAATGACTGGACTCCTTTTGAAAGGGCATTAGATGCAGGCCGCAAATCAAACACACCTTTATTTGTAGAATGTCACCTGCCACAATATAGTTTGGAAGATCAGTTAAAAAAGATGCGGCCTGGTGATATCATAACACATTCTTTTGAACAGATTCCAGAAAGAATGCCGGTGGTGGATTCTTTGGGAAAGCTTCGGCCTTTTGTGTTGGCGGCTCAAAAGAAAGGTGTATTATTTGATGTTGGCCATGGTGGTGCAGGTTTCTGGTTTAGCCAGGCTGTGCCTGCGTTTAAGCAAGGCCTGGTTCCAAATTCATTTGGCAGTGATCTGCATCGTTTCAGCATGAATGCAGGTATGAAAAGCGTGTTGAATATTATGTCTAAATATATGGCGATTGGTATGAGTGTCGAAGATGTCATCACACGTGCTTCATGGAATGCAGCCAGATCAATTAAACGTGAAGACCTTGGAAACCTTGATGAAGGCGCTGTTGCTGATATTGCTGTGTTAAGTTTACTAAGTGGAAAGTTTGGTTTTGCAGATGCTGCAGGTAACAGGCTCGAAGGCAATCATAAACTGGAAGCAGAACTTACCATTCGTGCAGGCAAAATTGTTTGGGACCTCAATGGTATTTCAGCACAGCTTTGGAAACCTTAGCTATGTACACTATTATAACATTTTGAGAATCTAAAATAAATATGTTCAAGAGGAATAAAGTAAGTAAATGCATATTTACATTTTTTCTGTTCTTCATTGTTACCAGTTTCATCCAATGTAAAACAGAAATCAAACTACCGAAAGGTGATCCAGGTAATGGCGGACTTTTTCTTCCATCCGATTTTGAAGCAGTTGTTGTTGCTGATAGTATCGGGCCTGCACGGCATCTTGCTGTGAATGACAATGGAGATATCTATATAAAATTGAGTCATTCAAAAAAAGGAGAAGGCGGCAATGTTGCATTAAGAGATATTAACAATGATGGTAAGGCGGATTCTATTGTAAGATTTGGGGATTATGATAATTATGGCGGCCTTTCCAATTGCATGAGGATTCATAACGGCTATTTATATTTTGCTTCAGAGCTGGTTGTATATAGAAATAAATTAACACCCGGAAAACTAATTCCGGAAAGTAAAACAGAAATAGTATTTACAGAAAATGACAGTTTACGCGGTTCACATTGGCACATTACCAAGCCTGTTTCATTTGATGATAAAGGGCACATGTATATACCATTTGGCGCTCCATCAAATGCTTGCCAGGATTTAGTAAGAACACCTGGTGGCACACCTGGTTTTGCCGGGCTTTACCCATGTCCTGAATTAGAGAACTACGGCGGTATATGGCAATTTGATGCAAACAAAATCGGACTGAAACAAAAAGATGGAAGAAAGTTTGCCACCGGCATAAGAAGTGTTGTAGCAATGGACTGGAACGAGGATGATAAAAATTTATACGTTGTAATGCATGGAAGAGATGATCTTCATTTATTGTGGCCGGATAAATTTACATCATGGCAAAGTGCAGTGCTGCCATCGGAAGAATTTTTAAGAGTAAAAGATGGGAACAATTTTGGCTGGCCATACAGTTACTATGATCAAATGCAGAAGAAAAATGTACTTGCTCCTGAATATGGTGGTGATGGAAAAATGCCTGCAAGAGACAACTCTGTACAAATTCCTATCATAGGTTTTCCTGGGCATTGGGCGCCTAATGATTTACTATTTTATGAAGGAGATCAATTTCCTGAACATTATAAGCATGGTGCATTCATTGCCTTTCATGGGTCTACTAACAGGTCGCCTTATCCGCAGGCCGGTTATTTCGTTTGCTTTGTTCCCTTTGTAAACGGGGCACCTTTTGGTGAATGGGAAGTATTTGCTGATGGCTTTGCAGGTGTTGATCCTGTGGTGAATGTTAGCGATGCAATTTATCGGCCTATGGGCCTGGCTATTGGGCCGGATGGTTCTTTATATATTTCAGATTCTGAGAAAGGAAAGATCTGGCG
>CAXSDW010000116.1:2919-9818 GCA_964236235.1 uncultured Chitinophagaceae bacterium | reverse complement strand
TCATCTAAAATCTTTTTGCTTTTGGTATCATCTATGCCAAAAATATTTTCAAAGCCAACAGCAAAATCTATAAACCGGGTTACAAATTCGTCAGTTACCGCAATGTTACCGCTCGTTTGATAACCGACGTGCACTTCATGTCCCTGGTCGTGTAAACGCATGAAAGTGCCGCCCATGCTTATTATGTCATCATCAGGATGCGGCGAAAAAATCAATACACGTTTTGGAAATGGCTCACTTCTTTCCGGGTGATTAATCATTCCCGAGTTTGGCTTTCCGCCGGGCCAGCCGGTAATGCTGTCTCGCAGCATGTAATAAACCTCCAGATTAATTTCATAAGCATCTCCTTTTTCAACCAACAGATCGCTAAGGCCAAAATCATTATAATCACTATCGGTTAAACTTAAAACAGGTTTGTCAAGTTTTTGTGCAAGGCTTATTACCGCGTTCTTAATCATCGCCGGTGTCCATACACATTCCCCGGTAAGCCATGGCGATTTAAACCTTGTTAATTCACTTGCCGCAGCCTCGTCTAAAACAAAAATACAGTTCTCATGGTTTTGTAATAATGATGCCGGTATTTCTTCTGTGGCTATATCTTCAACAGACTTTTTTATTACAGGCGCTTTTGTTTGTCCCCATGCCATTAAAATAATTTGCTTCGATTTTAATATAGTGCTGATGCCCATTGTGATTGCCATCCGCGGCACCTGCGATAAATTTTCAAACTCCTGCGAATTGGCAATCCTTGTAGAATTGTCTAATGTCACCAAACGTGTTTTTGAGTAAACGGGTGAGCCGGGTTCATTAAAACCTATATGCCCGTTATTACCGATGCCTAATATTTGCAGATCAATACCACCGGCATCTTCTATCTTTTTTTCATATGCTATACAATGTTCTTTTACCTGGTCTTTAGGCAACATGCCGTCAGGTAAAAAATAATTTTCAGGATCTATATCAGTTTGCTCAAATAAATATTTGCGCATAAAATAATGGTAGCTGTTCAGCGCATCAGCAGCCATCGGGTAATATTGATCAAGATTGAAAGTGATAACATTTTTAAAACTTAAACCTTCCTGCTGATGCATGCGGACAAGTTCGGCATATAATGTTTTTGGTGTAGAACCTGTGGCAAGACCTATAACACATTTTTCTCCTTTTGCATTTTTTTCTTGGATAAGGTTTGCTACTATATTAGCAACAAAGTTTGATCCTTCTTTGGGTGACGGAAAAATTCTCACAGCAATCTTTTCAAGAGAATCAATCATATCAACGGATGTATGCATGGTGTTGGTTTTAATTTTGAGCGTTCTGCTTTAAAGCGGCAAACTTATAAAAACTAAACTTTTTTTGGTTATTTCTTTATCCGGTTATCAATTCTTTTTTATTTTATTGATAGTAATAATGCGCTGCGTTCCTTCAATTTTTTTCTGATTATCTTACAAGTTTGATAATGTTGGATGAATAAAAGATCCATTGATTTTGTAATCTATAAATATAGTGTTCAGATGAGACGAAGATTTTGTTCTCAAACCAATTCAATTACTGTTATTTCCGGTAAAATACCAACTCTTCCGGGATAGCCAATAAAGCCATAGCCGCGGTTTACATACAATTTCTGCCTTCCTTCTTCATACAAGCCCGCCCATTGTTTATAAACATATTGCACAGGGCTCCACTTAAATCCGGGAATATCAATACCAAATTGCATCCCATGCGTATGGCCGCTTAGTGTAAGATCAACATCGGCGTAAAGTGGCCTTACCTGCGCATCCCAATGGCTTGGATCATGGCTCATTAATATTTTAAACGGATATTTTTCTGTGCCGGCATATGCTTTGGCCATATTACCATATTTAGGGAAGCGGGCTTTTGCACTCCAGTTCTCAATACCTATTAAAGCAATTTGTTCATTAGTTTTTTCCAAAACAACATGTTCGTTCATCAGCAACCTCCAGCCAAGCGCTGCATGTACCTTCTTTAGATCTTCTAAATTCTGTTGCTTTGTAATTCCGTTAAAAGGCCATGAAGCATAATCACCATAATCATGATTGCCCAACGTAGAATATACACCCATCGGCGCCTTAAGCCTGTTAAACACATCCATGTAATCCTGCATTTCATCAGACCTGTCGTTTACAAGGTCGCCGGTAAATAATATAATATCAGGTTTTTCATCCAACACTTTTTGAACGCCTTTTAGCACAGCTTGTTTATTGGTAAAGCTGCCGCTATGTATATCGCTTACCTGCACAATTTTTAAACCTTTAAACGACGCCGGTAAATTACCGAATGACAACGAAACTCTTTTTATATGGTAATCATATTTATTGCTAAATCCATAAATTAAGCTGCTGAATAATCCTCCGCCTGCAGCCAAACCGAGCCAACTTAAAAATATTGAACGGGAAATTCCTTCATCATTTAATTGTTCGCCCTCAGTATTTCTAAAGAAAAGTTTTCCTGCCACCCATTGTATTACCCTGCGAATATCATCTACCAAAAAAAATATTACTGCAATTAGTTTGGCAAGAAATAAACCTATAACTGCAGCAAACAAATAACCTCTTACTTTTTTTGAAAAAAAATCCGGACCTGTATAAACAAAGAGTAAAAATCCAATTATTGCAATTGCTGAAAGCGACCAATATATTGTGTAAATGATTACTTTGGCTTTGGGAGAAGATGCCTGGCTCACTGCTTTTACTGCCTGAAATACATACGTATCTAATAAAAGCATAATTGCAAAAAATAGTATAACACCAAGAGGAGTGCGCATCAGGTAAAGTGATTTTATAATTAAAAGGTTATGAATTCATCCAGTTGCTTATGTATTGCCTGCAATGTGGATTTGTTATAGAACGTTCCCTGTTCATCCATTACTTTATCAACAGTAGAAATAGGTAATTTATTTGGATGCACAATTACATTCATATGCTGAAGCACCGCGGTGAGATGATCCATACCTCTTAAATTTCCTGCACGGCCTGTAGAAACGCCTGTTAATAATGCCTTCTTCCACGACCAGGCATTTTTGATATCGCTTATATCAATCATCGCTTTTAAAACTCCGGGAAAAGTGCCGTTGTACTCAGGAATTATGAAAATAAATTTAGTTGCAGGAACAAGTAAATTATTTTCTATTGCAGCAAATATTGCATTTTTTTTAAGTACATCAAGATTCTTAAGATCAAATATTACTGCATCTATATTTTTCTCTTTCAATAACCGTTTATATTCGATAGCCACTTTTTCTGAATGACTTCCATGCCTGTTTGTTCCTGATATGATCGTGTACATCTATAAATGTTTCATTTAACTATTCGCAAGTTAATATGTTAGAAGTTAGGGGATTAATATAACAGGTATTAAAGGTAAATGTTCTTTGATATTATTTCGAATAACTAAATTTGTTGAGGTAGCAGGTATTAGATATCAGGGATAGAGGTAAGAGGTAATATATAAAGAAGCATGATGATAAAAAAGCGAAATTGCGAATTGGAAACAGAAATTAGAAATTGGAAATCGTAAAAAATTAAATGGGAAAAATTATAGGAATAGCAAATCAAAAAGGCGGAGTTGGCAAAACAACTACTGCAATAAATCTTGCGGCAAGTCTTGGCGTATTGGAATTTAAAACATTATTGGTTGATGCCGATCCGCAGGCGAACACCACTACTGGTGTGGGTTTTGATCTCCATAAAATAAATCATGGGCTTTATGATTGCATGGTAAATGAAACACCTGCAAATGATGTTATATTAAAAACAGAAATCCCATACCTGGAGCTTATGCCTTCGCATATTGACCTGGTAGGCGCCGAAATTGAGATGATCAATTATCCCAACAGGGAAAGTGTTATTAAAAATATATTACAATCTGTAAGAGATGAATATGATTTTATAATTATTGATTGCTCACCTTCTTTAGGCCTGATAACCGTGAATGCGTTAACAGCTTCGGATAGCGTCGTGGTTCCTGTACAAGCTGAGTTTTTTGCCCTGGAAGGGTTAGGAAAATTATTAAATACAATCAAGATTGTGCAGAACCGGCTTAATACAGAGCTGCAGATAGAAGGCCTTTTAATGACAATGTATGACGGACGTTTGCGATTATGTAACCAGGTTGTAAACGAAGTACGAAGGCATTTTGAAGGTCTTGTTTTCAACACTATTATTCATCGTAATACAAAATTAAGTGAAGCGCCAAGCTTTGGTAAACCTGCAATCTTATACGATTCAGAAAGCAAAGGCGCTGTCAATTATTTGAATCTTGCCAAAGAAATTCTTCAAAAAAATAATATGACAAAGATCGCCCAGAAAGAAAAAGTGATGGAATGAATAGTATTTGAAAATTGATGATTAATAATTGATAATTGAAATTAAGATTAAATGTTCCATCATACATCTGACAACTGACAACTGACAACTGACATCTGACCTCTGACAACTGACATTGACCATTCACAATTCACTTCATGACTACTCCAAATAAAAAAGAAGCGCTTGGTAAAGGCATCCGTTCTTTATTAGAAAATATTGATGCTGATCTTAAACAAACAGCCGGCTCTTTTAAAAATGAAACAAGAGAAAAAGTTGTTTCCAATGTTCGTATTCCTTTGGAACAGATTGAGGTAAATCCACAGCAACCACGACATGATTTTGATGAAACTGCGCTTAATGAATTAGCTGCGTCTATAAAATTGCACGATATTATTCAGCCACTTACCGTATCAAAATTAAGCAACGGCAGGTACAGGATAATTGCCGGCGAACGAAGATTAAGGGCCGCAAAAATCGCAGGTATAAAAGACGTGCCCGTTTATATAAGAGAATCAAAGGACAGCCAGTTACTTGAGCTGGCCTTGCTTGAAAACCTGCAAAGAGAAAACTTAAATGCAATGGAAGTTGCGCTGAGTTATAAGCGCTTAATGGAAGAACTGGACTATACACAGGAACAACTTGCAGAACGGATGGGTAAAGAAAGAAGCACTGTAACTAATTACATACGTTTACTAAAACTTCCTCCTGATATACAGGTGGCGGTAAGAGATGGCAGCATAACTATGGGCCACGCAAGGGCTTTGGTGAATGTAGACCTTGTAGATAAACAACTCTTTATTTTTCATGAAATAAAAGAAAAACACCTCTCTGTAAGGCAAACTGAAGAGCTGGTAAGAAAGCTGTATACGTCAGAAAAGAATGGTGTTAATAATTCCGTAAAATCAACGCTGTCACCGGCTTTAAAAAAAATTGAAGATAATTTAGCATCTCACTACAGTACAAGGGTAAAGATGAACCATAATAAAAAAGGATTTGGCAACATCACATTTACCTATTTTTCATTGGATGAATTAAATTCAATATTAGAAAAAATGAATGTACCGTTGAATTAAAGCTATGCTTAAAAGGATTCTTCTTTATTTTTTATGGCTGTTTTATTTTCAACTTTTTTTTTCTGAAAGCCATGCCCAGCAACGCACAGACAGCCTTGTTTTAACACAGCCAAAAGCAATTGATACCACTAATAAAACCAAAAATATTTTATCTACAGATACTTCTGCAAAAAAATATAACCCGAGGATTGCTACATTCCGGTCGTTAATATTACCTGGCTGGGGACAGGCAACAAATAAAAAATACTGGAAAATTCCAATTGTATATGGTGCATTAGGTAGCACTGCAGCAATTTTTTTCTACAATTTAAAAACGTATAAGCAATTGAGGCAGGCTTATATTTATATTTCAGATACGATCCCTTCAAACGATGCATTAATAAATTCTGAGTTTAAAAATCTTTCGCCTGAATCCTTAAGAAGTTACAGAAATTCATTTCGCCAGAATGTAGATTATTCTGTATTATTCTTTTTGTTTTTTTGGGGATTAAATGTTGTAGACGCAACTGTTGATTCGCATCTTAAAACCTTTGATGTAAGTAACGACATAAGTATGAAGATAAAACCTGTGCTTAATTCCCGCCTTGCAGGCGTTAGCATTGTTGTTTTTATGAATAATAATAAGGCAAAAACTTTATCTTCATTACCTTAGTTATTTGTTGCTGTTATAAAACAAAATATGAATATCACATTGATCGGCTATGGTAAAATGGGTAAAGCAATTGAATCAATTGCTGTAGCTAAAGGGCACCAGGTAGTGTTGAAAATAGATATCACAAACAGCAGTGATCTTACTATTGAAAATTTAAAAAAAAGTGATGTTGCTATAGAGTTTACAAGTCCTGAAATTGCTTTTACTAATATTATTACATGCTTTGAAGCCGGCGTGCCTGTTGTAAGCGGCACTACAGGCTGGCTCAGCAAATTTGATGAAGTAAAAAAAATATGTATTGAGAAGAACGGAACATTTTTATGGACAAGTAATTTTAGCATTGGCGTGAATATTTTTTTTGAGATAAATAAATTTGCAGCAGCTTTAATGAGCCGCCATAATCAATACAATGTAAGTATTGAAGAAACTCATCATACACAAAAAAAAGATGCACCCAGCGGAACGGCCATCACACTTGCTGAACAAATTTTAGAAAAAATTGATACCAAGAAAAGCTGGATAAATAACTCTGCAGATGTTGCAAACGAGCTCTCGATTATTAGCAAAAGAATCGATCCTGCGGCAGGAACGCACAAAGTAACTTACTCAAGCTCTGTAGATGATATTGAACTTACTCATACAGCGCATAACCGGCAAGGCTTTGCAGAAGGTGCGGTATTAGCCGCTGAATTTTTACAAAATAAAAAAGGAATTTTTTCGATGAAAGATGTACTCGGATTTTAAATTTTGAGACATAGTTGATAAAAAAATGGGACGTCATTACTGCGCCCCATTTTAATTCATTAAAAATAGTTACTACTAAAAATCATAAGCGAGGCGCAAACCAAT
>CAXSDW010000116.1:0-2819 GCA_964236235.1 uncultured Chitinophagaceae bacterium | reverse complement strand
GGCAGCACCAGATTTTTGGGCGCTTACAGATGTAGCAGTAATAACACTAATCGCAATAATAAAAAGTAATTTTTTCATACATTTAAATTTAGTTATAGATGTAAATAATCAGCCGCAAAGCTACTATGCAAACAAACAACTACGATTAAGAACCGTGTTATAAGATGTTAAAATCCTTTAAATATTTAAATCAAAAAGCAATATCAATTAAAACAGCTTATAATGAATACGTAGTGTTTCCTGCTTACTATCTATAAGTTATCTATAAACTATAAGCCAAACGGACTCCCACATTATTAAAACTTCCTATACTTGCAGAATACTTACCTGAGTATTTTGCCAAAATATCAATTTTTTTTGAAACCTGAAAACCTAAGCCTGGAGAATATGCAAAGGATGAACCGTATCCTTGTTTTGTTGAAAAAACAATGCCTAACTGCGCAGCGCCATACACCTTTGGAATGAAGTAATATTTGATGCCGCCTAAAACGGAAATATAATTCAAAGACTTTCCAAAAACACTGCGTAATGAAGCATTGTCTTTTATAAACCATGATTCATAGCCAGCGCTTAGTGTAAGCCCGAAGTTAGGTGCAACTTTTAATTCACTTAGCAAAGAACCACCTAATACTACAGTTGATATATAACTTGATTCAGTGCCAACCGGTACAGCAATATCAACACCAATGCTGGTTTGCAAAGATTTAAAAGGTGCGGCAGGTTGAGCATTTACATACATGCCGGCAATTAGATTAATTATTAAAGCGGAAAGAAATTTTTTCATAAAATTGAATTGGGTTAAACATACTTACTAATGATGAGCAAAGGAAAATGAAAAAAGTAAAAAAACAGGAGGTTATTCTGTTGTTTATTACGTTATTAAACGAACCTTGGTTGAAGACTATTTATATTCTACAGGCAACTTTATATTACCCAGCATATCACTTGTAAGTTTGTTTAAATCGTATTTAGGGCGCCAGTTCCAGTCATTTTGCGCAATTGAATCATCAATGCTTTGGGGCCAGCTGTCAGCAATAGCCTGGCGGTAATCCGGCTTATAAAATATGTTGAAACCAGGCAGGTGATTTTTTATGGCCGTTGCAATTTCTTTTGGCGAAAAGCTTATTCCTGAAACATTATATGATGTTCGTATAGTTAGCTTTTTTGCATCTGCTTCCATTAATTCTATTGTGGCACGAATCGCATCCGGCATATACATCATTGGCAGGTAAGTATCTTCTTTTAAAAAGCAGGTGTATTTGTTTTCACGCAATGCATCATAAAAAATCTCTACAGCATAATCCGTAGTTCCGCCACCGGGAGCGCTTTTATAACTTATAAGCCCGGGATAACGAATACTTCTTACATCAACGCTATACCTGTTGTGGTAATAATTGCACCAGAATTCACCAGCATATTTACTAATGCCATAAACAGTTATAGGCTCTATAATAGTTTGCTGAGGGCAATTTTTCTTTGGTGATGTAGGGCCAAATACGGCAATGCTGCTTGGCCAGTAAACCTTTGTTAGCTTTTCTTCTTTTGCAATTTCTAAAACGTTTAAAAGACTTTGCATATTTAAGTTCCAGGCCAAAGATGGATTTTTTTCACCTGTTGCAGACAGTATTGCTGCCAGTAAATATACCTGGGTTATGTTTTGACGGATCACCTGCACATGCAGCATTTCTTTATTCATCACATCAAGACTTACGTAAGGGCCAGTGCCTTTCAGCAATTCATTTTCTTCTCTAAGATCTGATGCTACAACATTTGCCCCGCCGTACAATCTTCGCAGTTCCAAAGTAAGTTCAACGCCTATCTGGCCGCTTGCACCAATCACTAATATCTTTTCTCTTGCCATAAGAGCTGCTTTGTAATGTTACTTTCAAAATTGAAAATAGTAGTTTTGCCCGATGCAAAATTATTTAGAAGAGCTTTTTATTGATCAGCAGTATAATAACAATAATTTCTTTCTGATTGCAGGACCTTGCGTTGTAGAAGGCGAAGAGATAGTTATGCAGATTGCTGAAGCTGTTTCTGCAATATGTAAAACACATGCTGTCCCATATATTTTTAAAGCGTCCTATCTAAAAGCGAACCGTACAAGCACCGCATCTTTTACAGGTATCGGCAATAAAAAGGCGTTGGAGATCATAAAAAAGACGGCGAAAATTTTTTCAATACCATCAACAACTGATATTCATACCGCGGAAGAAGCCGCTATGGCTGCGGATTACGTGGATGTATTACAGATACCGGCTTTCTTATCCCGGCAAACTGATCTGCTTGTTGCTGCTGGTAAAACAGGCAAAATTATAAACGTAAAAAAAGGTCAATTCTTAAGTGGCGAATCAATGCGCTTTGCTGTTGAGAAAATTGAAACAACAGGCAACCAAAAAACAATGCTTACCGAAAGAGGCAATACATTTGGCTACCAGGACCTGGTTGTTGATTTTAGAAATATCCCTGAGATGAAAAAAAATGCAGTGCCTGTGATCATGGATTGTACACATTCTTTACAGCAGCCTAACCAACCCGGAGGTGTAACAGGCGGCAATCCTCAAATGATTGAAACTATTGCTAAAGCTGCTATAGCTGCAGGTGCAGATGGACTTTTTATTGAAACACATCCAAACCCTGCTGAAGCAAAAAGTGATGGAGCCAACATGCTTAATTTATCTTTATTAGAACCTTTAATTGAAAAGCTGGTTCGTTTAAAAAAGGCTTTGCTATAAATAGAAAAGCCCTTTGCTTATTGCAAAGGGCTTCATCAATATATTCCTATCTTAATAATTTCTTAACCTCATTTCTACTCTTCT
>CAXSDW010000115.1:0-10041 GCA_964236235.1 uncultured Chitinophagaceae bacterium | reverse complement strand
AGCGCCTATTTAACATAATATTAATTATAGGCAATTTGAAGAGATTTTATAAAATTCAGTATCAGCTTATTGAAGATTTCTTCTTCACCAAACATTATTTCATGTTTTACTGGTAATACAAATACAGGAAATTCCTTCAATTCATTTGCAAACTTTTCAAGCCGTACGCTATCTTTCTCAGTAGTAAGTATAATCTTGTTTGCGGTTTCAATCTTTTCAAATTGTTGTTTAATTTTCTTTAAATCATCCATGTCAAAAATATGATGATCATTAAAAATTATCATATCATATGTTATTGAATAAGCATTTAAAAATTCTTTTATTGGTTTTGGGTTTGCTATTCCGCAGATAAGTAAAATATGTGTTTCAGAATCAAGACGCATTTCCTGGTTGGTAAATAAATTATATGGACTATCGTATTCCAGCTTGGTAAAAAAGATCCGCTGATGTTGTAATACTTCTAACTCTTTTACTATTTTATTTTTATCATCTTCATTTAAGTCTGCGGGGCATTTTGTTACTGCTATAATATTGGCTCTTTTGCCGCTGCTTTTTACATCTCTTAAATTTCCTGCCGGTAAAATAACATCTCTTGTATATAAATTATTATAATCAGTAAGCAAAATATTAAGCCCGGCCCTTATGTGCCTGTGCTGAAATGCATCATCTAAAATGATCACCTGTGTTTCAGGCTTATCGTGAAGCAGTTGCGGTATAGCCACCAATCTTTCTTCAGCCACAGCTACAGTAACATCAGGAAACTTTTTGTGAAATTGCATTGGCTCGTCACCAATATCAAGCGCTGTAGTGTTGGCATTAGCTATGGCAAAGCCACTGGTTTTTCTTTTGTAACCACGGCTTAAAGTAGCCACTTTATATTTATTTTTTAGAAGCCTTAAAAGATATTCTACCATAGGCGACTTCCCGGTGCCACCCATTGCAAGATTACCAACGCAAATTATAGGGAAATTAAATGCACTTGATTTTAATATATTTTTATCGAAAGAAAAATTTCTTAGCCAGATCACGCTTCCATAAATGGCCGATAACGGAAACAGCAGGTATCTTAAATTTTTAAGCATCAGATAAAATTAATTTTATCAACTCATTAATTTATGTACACATCTTTGTAGTTATCGGTTTTATCTAAAATGCTTTTAGCGAAATGACAAGTTGCTTTTACTTTATATTGATGCTGCCTTGCAAAATTCACTGCTTCATCTACTAATTTACTTCCTATGCCTTTACCGGTCATTTCTTCCTGCACCTCTGTGTGCGTTATTATCATCGTTTTATTGCCTTGCAATTTGTAAACAATTTCAGCTACGTTTTCTTTTTGCCCGGCAATAAAAAAAGTTCCAGTATGGTCTTTAAAAGAATGTTGTATTTCCATATATTTCAAAATTATTTAAGTATTTATTAAATGCCTGCGGCGCAATTATATTTCGTTTTTGTTTATAAGTATTTCCAAGCTCTGCCTTCGTTATATAAATATATTAAGATGCTCTTTCATTTTTACTGATTGCACATGTATCGAAGATTTAGTTAGTTCAGGTAAATTTCTTACAGAAGCAATCCAAGGATAACCGCTCCAGTCAACAATTTCTACTTCATAATCCAGATAGTCGTCATTAAACACCCAACCCAAAACATTCACTTTATTTTCCATCAAAATCTTTGCTGTAAGTAAAGAATGATTGATACTTCCAAGATAATTTCTGCTTACAATAATAACTGTTGTGTTGAGTTTTTTTATAAGATCAAGTATGAACTCACTTCTATTCAGAGGAACCATTAAACCACCTGATCCTTCAATGATAAGTGTATTTTGAGTAACAGGCAACTCATCAATAATTTTATCAATAGAAATTTCAATGCCTTCCTCTTCCGCAGCAATATGAGGAGATGCAGCCATTTTCAATTTATAACATTCCTGGTGCACAGTACTTTCAGGATTCGTCAAAACACTTCTTATCCATTCTGAATCTGTGCCATGTTCATATCCTGCCTGAACAGGTTTCCAATAATCAGCATGTAAAGCTTCGGCAATAATTGCGGATACAACAGTTTTGCCCACGCCTGTGCCAATGCCTGTAATAAAATATGATGTCAAAATATATTAATTATTTATAAAGATAGAAAAAATGGTTGTGCCATAATTTCTTTGCGTTTTAAAATAAGGGAATTCTTTATAGCTGTTACCCGGCGTATGTTCCAGGATAAACCAGCCATTTTTATTTATGAGTTTCTTTTCAAAAATCATCTTTGGAAGATCATTTATTGACGTAAGCGCATAAGGCGGCCCGGCAAAAATAAGGTCAAATGTTTGAGTAGATTGCGCTAAATATTTAAACACATCCATCTTCAGCACTTTAAAATTTTTAAACTCTAAAGCAGCAGAGGTTTTCTTTATAAACTCAAACATCATAGCATCTTTTTCTACTACAGAAAGATCAATAGCGCCTCTCGATGCCAACTCATAACTTATGCAACCTGTGCCTCCAAACAGATCTAATGTTTTAAGTGTAATGATTAACAAATTATTTTCAATGATATTAAAAAGGCCTTCTTTAGCCACATCTGTTGTTGGCCTTGTATAAGGCATTTTTGTGGGTGGAGTAATTCTTCTTCCGCCATGTATGCCGCCTATTATCCGCATAAAGCAATTGAAAACAAATGACTGAAATAGTGATTGGGCAAGGCTTTTATTCTATCGTCATACAAAAGATCACCAGGCAATTTATCGAAATCTAAAGGATGAAAATATTTATACATCTCCCTGGATAAGGCCGAATCTTTTTCTATAATACCACTTATTTTAACGCTTATTCGTTCAGGCTTAAATTGCTCACAAATATTAAGCATGTGATATATAACATCTGTTGAAGTTATGTATTTAAATGTTTGTACTAACTGAACATTACCTTGATGAGATAAAAGCATTATAACTTTATTTTTATAAAAAATTACCTGTAATATATTGGTATCTTCTTCAAGCTGGTTTAATAAAGTTGAATATTGATGATAAAATTTTGCCCCGGGAAACTGGTCATACAATGCCTGGTAAATTGCATGAGGAATGCGGAATGTGTTATAAATTTTTTTCTTTACAACATGATCAGCTAAAATAATTCCCTGGTGCAAATCTCCATAAACAAGATTAAAATTACCGGCTGTTTCATTTTCATTGTAATAAATTTCGGGAACTAATAAACTCTCATTAAAGGAAAAACATGCAACTACTTTTTTAAAAATATTACCGGTTAAAGACTGTTGTTGGAATATATTTTTAATGTTATCAGCTACATCAGGTGCAATATTATTTTTATTAAAATGCAGAACATTTAAGCCGGTAATTATTTTAGTGTTGTCATCCTGCAAAAAATAAATAAGCCCTTCATCACTTATTTCTATAAAAAGATTTGTTTGTTCTGCAATAAAATTTGCCGGTGATATATCAAAAATATGATTCAATTTTTTTGATTAAGTGCAGCAATTTACAAACGATTATTCGTTATCTGTAATACGCAAAATGATTATTTAAAGACATTACACATTAAGTTTGTAAACTTATGGATAAAGCAACAGACACAAGCTTACAGGTAAAAATTACTAACCGACAGATTTTAAAAATTGCTTTACCTATAACCGCTGCTCTCATTATCCCAAACATAAATTTATTAACCAACAATATCTTTTTAGGTGGCTTAGGTGTAAGAGAACTTGGTAATGCAGGCACAACCGGTGTATATTATTTAATACTTATGGTTTGTGGTAATGGACTAGGCGCCGCTATCCAATCTTTAATATCGAGGCGTGGCGGCGAAGGAAATATTAAAAATATCAGTACGCTTTTTTCACAGGGAATCCGGATTGCTTTGTTATTTGCATTGGCGGGCATGCTTATTACCTGGTTTATTGCACCTTTATGTTTAAGGCCTTTTATCAAGCCCGAAAACTTTAAACAAGAGATGGATTTTTTAAAGATAAGAGCATTTGGCCTGCCGTTTTTATATTTATTTCAAACAGGTAATGCATTTTTAATTGGTACGCTTAATAGCCGCTATATGATGATCGGTACAATTGGCGAATCACTGGTAAACATTTTTTTAGATTATGTATTAATTTACGGTGCACTCTCCTTTCCACAGTTAGGCTTTAACGGAGCCGCAGTGGCTTCAGTAATAGCGGAGATTACAGGTGTGGCAATTGTTTACACTGTTATTTTTAAAAAGCAACTGAAAAAGAAATTTAATTTATTTTCTGATTTTTCTTTTGATAAAAAATCAACTAAAGCGATCTTAAAAATTTCTGCACCATTGGTTTTACAGTTTGCTATAAGCTTAATTACCTGGCTTGTATTTTTTATTTTGCTTGAGCAATATGGCGAAAGAGCGAAAGCAATATCGAATGCAATGCGAAGTGTATTTGGCGTAGCCGGTATTTTTATTTGGGCTTTTGCTACCACAACTAACACAATGGTGAGTAATTTAATTGGTCAAAATTTACAACATAAAGTGGTAGCTGCTATTAATAAGATAATGAAACTCAGTTTTATGTCAGCATTATTTATGGTGAGTTTATTAAACATATTTTGCCGTCAGTTTTTAAATATGTTTTACCAGGATGCGGCGTTTGTGAATGAAGCAATTCCCGTAATAAGAATTGTTTCCCTTGGTATGCTGGCTATGAGTGTAAGTACAGTTTGGCTTAACGCAGTTACAGGTACTGGCAGAACAAAAATGAATTTACTGATTGAAGTTGCAGCAATCACTTTTTATGCTATCTACATTTATTTTGTAATGATCAGGTGGAAATTATCTTTAACTATCGCATGGACAAATGAGTTCCTGTATTGGACTGTGATTTTTATTATCGCCTTTTGGTTTATAAAAAGCGGTAAATGGAAGACAAAACCCAAGCCTCACTTTTTAGAATCATTATGATTTACTAAATTCAGAAACTACTAATTCTTATTAATGAATGATATCGGGGCTATACTGTTAAGGCTGCGACTTCCAGGTATTGTTACTAAAGTTTATATCAGGAAAAACTTTTTCAGGATCAATGGTAGCCGATGTAATCTTTGCTGTTGTATTTAATTTAATTATCCAGCTTGTATTATTTTGCCAAACTTCTACAGGCACTTTTATTGTATTTTTTACACCACCATCTGTTTCATAAGTCAAAATAATTGGCATAGCCATTTGCTGAAGATTATCAACAGTTATCAATGCACCTTTTGTTGAATCTCCATCAACATATTTTACTTCTTTAATTGCCTGGTCTAATTTATAATTTTCTAAAAACATTCCTTTCCAAAACCAACCTAAATCTTCACCAGCAGCGTTTTCCATAGTTCTAAAAAAATCCCATGGAGTTGGATGTTTAAAAGCCCATTCCTTTATATAAGTTCTGAATGCATAATCAAATCTTTCAGTATCTAAAATCTGATCTCTTAATAATCCTAAAGCATAGCCGGGCTTTAGGTATAAGGCAAGGCCGATATTTCTTTCCTTTGTTGCATCAGGAATATTCATGACCGATTCGGATCCTTTGTTAAACATGTATTTGTATAATCCTTCACGATTGCCCACAGGATGTTTGTATTCTCCATTATTAAAATCCTCATCAGAAAGTGAATTTATAAAGGTATTAAAGCCTTCATCCATCCATCCATATTTTCGCTCATTGCTTCCTACAATCATAGGAAACCAGGTATGGCCAAACTCATGATCAGTAACACCAAACAAGCTTTGTGTTTTTGAATTAGCATTACAAAAAACTATTCCCGGATACTCCATACCATTTATATTACAGGCTACATTGGAGGCAGAATTATAAGGAAATTCAAACCAGCGCTTTGAGTAATTTTCAATGCTTCCTTTTACATACTCCGTGCTTCTCCCCCATGCGCTGTCTCCCTTTGATTCTTCAGGATATACGCTCATTGCCAAAGCTTTTCTTCCATCAGGTAAATTCATTTTTGCGGCATCCCATATAAAACTTTTTGAAGAAGCCCATGAAACATCTCTTGCATTTTTTATTTTAAAATGCCATGTGAGCCTGTCTTTTTTTGGCCTGGATGAAGGATCATTAACTTCATCGATTGTTCTTATCATAACTGTTTTATCACTTTGTTTTGCCAGTGCAAATCGCCTCATTTGTTCAACCGTTAAAACTTCTGCAGGATTTTGAAGATCGCCGCTCGCAACAACTATATGGTTTGCGGGAACATTTATCGTGAAATCAAAATCTCCATATTCAAGATAAAACTCTCCGGCGCCAAGATAAGGCAAAGTGTTCCAGCCTTCAATATCATCAAACACACACATGCGTGGATACCATTGAGCAATGGCATAAATATTTCCATTTTTTGTAGGCATTATACCTGTTCTGTCTGATCCATATTTTGGTATAGAAAAAGAGTAATCAATTTTAAATTTTATTGAACCGCCATTTGCCGCCAATGGCTTGGGAAGAATGATCTGCATTCGTGTATCAGAGATAATTTTATGAACATTAGTTTCACCAATACTCCCCTGCTGATTTATAATTTTTACAGTATTAATTTTATAGCCGCCACTAAAAGTAGAGTTAACATCTCCATACCTGCTTCTTCCCATAGCCGGCGTTTTTGCTTGTCCCCGTGAGCTTTTGTCAAACAGATTTTGATCAAGCTGGAGCCATAAAAAATCTAAAGCAAGCGGACTATTATTTACATAAGAAATAGTAACACTGCCGGTTATTTCATCCTTTACATCATCAAGTGATGCAGCTATCTGGTAGTTAGCTTTATTCTGCCAATACTTTGGGCCGGGTTCTCCTGTGGCTGCTCTATATTCATTTACTGCCGTTGGATAAAGCAGCGGAGAAAAAAGTAAATGCGGATCATAAGTTATTGAATCATTTTGTGCAAATACAGAAGTAGCAAAAAATATAAATACCATTAAAAAGTTTTTCTTTAAGAACATAAGTTTATAGGTTGTGAGGTATGAATTATGCGTTTTTTTAAAATTGTTTTTGCCAGCTTACTCCAACTGAGCCCTGAATACCGGTTATAGGCGGATGTAGTTTTTTTAGGTGAACTGAAATTGCACTTGCATTATCATATTTTTCTTTTATTGCTATGCCAATATCCATAACAATTGTTTCCAACAATTCAGTTGGCTCATTCATACGTTGTTGAATGATTTGATACACATCAGCATAATTAATGGTTTGGTGTATAGAGTTTATCACTTCTGTTTCTTCCTGAAATTTAATTTCTGCTGACAATTCATATTCGTTACCTAAAACTTTCTCTTCATCATTAACACCATGATAAGAATAAAATAAAAGATTATGCAAGTGAATAGTTATCATTATATGGTTATCAGGGAAGACCTTGTATCAGCATAAAGAAATACAGCGCTCAATTTATTTACTAATTTCATTTTCAGAAGATACAGGTTCATTTTCCTTTTGAGAGTTTATGGCGGAATGATGTGCTGATTCGCTTAAATATCTTTCTGCATCAAGTGCCGCCATACAGCCACTGCCCGCTGCCGTTACAGCTTGCCTGTAAATTTTATCCTGAAGATCACCTGCAGCAAAAACACCTTTCACGTTTGTTTTTGATGTACCCGGACAAGTTAAGATGTAGCCGCTTTCATCCATTTCAAGCCAGCCCTTAAAAATTGAAGAGTTGGGCACATGGCCGATAGCTACAAAAAAAGCACTAACTGGTATAGTTGTTTTTTCCCCGGTAATATTATTATTAATTCTTACACCTTCTACTTTTTTATCACCCAAAATTTCATCAGTTTCACTGTTCCAATATACTTTGATGTTTGCTGCAGCAGATACTCTTTGCTGCATAATCATACTTGCTCTCATTTCATTTTTTCTTACCAACATATGTACAACACTGCAAATTTTACTTAAGTACAATGCCTCTTCTGCGGCAGTATCTCCGGCGCCAACAATTGCCACTTCTTTATTTTTAAAAAAGAATCCATCACATACAGCGCAGGCACTTACGCCGTAGCCGTTCAAGCGCTGTTCACTTTCAATGCCTAACCATTTGGCGCTTGCGCCGGTGCTTAAAATAACCGCGTCAGCTTCAATCCATTTCTCTTCATCTATCTGAACTTTATACGGAGGAGAAGAAAAATCTACATCAGTAGCCAGGCCATAGCGAATATCGGTTCCCATTCTGGCTGCCTGTTTTTCAAAATTAATCATCATATCAGGTCCTTGTATGCCATCAGGATATCCCGGATAATTCTCAACCTCGGTAGTTATAGTTAATTGTCCGCCGGGTTGTATGCCCTGGTATAACACTGGTTTTAAATTTGCCCTTGCTGCATAAATAGCCGCAGTATATCCTGCGGGCCCTGATCCTATTATAAGGCAATGAACTTTCTCATTTTTGTTGTTCTCCATATTTAGTGAACTCTCTTTTAAATTAGTTTAATTAATCAGGAATAATGATTGTTTTATAAGATGCCGCATAGCCACAAAAAGCTCCAAGTGCACCATTGGAAACATTTCCTACCACTTTATTTGGAGAAGCAAAAGGATTACCAATACTTTGATAGGCAAATTCCATAGTCATCCAAAATTTGTAGGTGGACTTATCAATGTTACAAAGCTTTAAGGTAACAGAATCTCCTCTTCTAAAATTATAAGAAATATTATAATTTCTGTCAATTCCGGGTTCAACTCCTATGTCGTAAGTGCTTCCATCAATTACCTGGTCATCATAAACTGAGTTTATCCCCGGAAGAAATGGCCCATTATTTCTTTGTGTATAATAGCGAATATAATTTCCAAGTCCCGGCGGATCAGTGGCTTTAACCATTACCACCACATTATTAGTATCTGCATTGTATGGCGCCGGCTTCCACCATAAACTATCCGGCTTTTTTGCCAAAGAAGGAATAGTGGTGCTGGCAAAATATGTATTACTGCCAATGATGACTTTAAGATTATAGCTTGTATTAAATTTACCGATTAATAATTTAGCACCGGTTGAAGTATCAATTGAATAATAATAAAATTTGAATCCCGAAGAGTCAGTTACATACTCGGTTAGCTTGTTTGTTTCTGCTCCGTCCGAGATAAACATCTCGGCATTATGTACAAACGAATTTGAAAGTAATTGCGGCGTTATCTGGCTAAAATAATCAAAGCTGTTGCTAAGAACTATAATCGGCGGCTTACCGTTTTCAATTGATCCATCTACTACCAAAGAACTTACTGACTTATCTAAATTAAAATTTATATTTTTCTCACAGGAGCATAATAATATGATACAGATACAAAATAAAAATCTCATTAATAACAAAATTACTTATTTATATGGAGCGGTACATACAATTTACAATCCATTAGGGATATTGTTTAATAAAAAAAGCCACTCGTTTTAATGAGTGGCTTTAAAAAAAAATAAAAAACTTTTTTAGCCTAAATAAGCTTTTAAAGCACTGCTATAGCGGGCTTTTTGAAGACGTTTTATTGCCCTTTCTTTTATCTGCCGTATACGTTCTTTGGTAAGATCATATTTTTGGCCTATCTGCTCAATAGTAACGCCGTTTTCTCCATCTAAACCGAAGTAGGCGTTAACTATTTCAGCTTCACGGGGACTGAGTGATTTTAATACACGGCGAATTTCATTTTTTAATGAGTCATGCATTACATCCTCATCTGTTTCACCTGTACCTTTTAACAAATCACCCATTGCAACATCTTCAGCTTCATGTACCGGCGCATCCAATGAAGTATGACGGGTATTGCTCTGAAAAATGTTGTTAATTTCCGTTTCGCTCATTTCCAGTATTTCAGAAAGCTCTTCTGTTGAAGGCTCTCTTTCATGTTCCTGCTCAAAAGCCATATAGGCTTTATTTGCTTTGTTGTAAGTGCCAATTTTGTTTTGAGGCAAGCGGACTAATCTGCCCTGCTCTGCCAGCGCTTGTAAAATGGATTGGCGTATCCACCATACGGCGTAAGAAATAAATTTGAAACCTTTAGTTTCATCAAAGCGTTGTGCCGCTTTAA
>CAXSDW010000114.1:0-10266 GCA_964236235.1 uncultured Chitinophagaceae bacterium | reverse complement strand
ATTTTGTTTTAACTTATTATAGAAATCCGATAATTCGCTAAGGAAGCGATTTCCTAATCCTGGTTGTTGATCTTGATAATAAAGATATGCTGCATAAACATCATCTTGAGCACCAGATGAAATAACGATATTATACTTCACTATTATAATTTCTATGTATATTTTCCATTGACTCTTCTACCGAGTATCCTTTTTTTCCATTTGAAAAAAACTCATCTCTCCGTGCTTCAAAAAATTCCAGTTCTTCTTTTGTATAATTCACATCCGCATCATTATATTCAGTAGCTATTGCTAAAAGTAATCCTATAAGCTTTTCATCAGCTTCTTCTATAAAATGCATTAAAGCTTGTTTTTTTCTGCAATACTCATACAAAGTTTTTTTCAAATTTACTTCAAATGCCGCATTTAAATCCATTCCTGTGGCTGTGTGCAAACCTGCAACAGTTTGTCTTCCTGGCTTCCTGGTGCCGGCTGAGAATCATATTCAAAACGAACTGTTGGCGGCAGGCTCATTAATATACTTTCTGTTCTGCCACTGGTTTTCAAGCCAAATAAAGTTCCCCTGTCATGAAGCAAATTGAATTCAACATATCTGCCACGCCGTATTTCCTGCCAGTGTTTATTTTCTTTTGAATAAGAAATATCTTTTCTTTTTTCAACAATAGGAATGTATGATGGAAGAAAAGCCTGGCCGCATGCTTTTCCAAAAGACATCCAGAAATTCACATCTTTATTTTTGTTCGGTTTTTGATGATCATAAAAAATTCCACCAATCCCTCTCCGCTCATTTCCACGATGTGTATTCACAAAATAATTATCACAAGTATTTTTAAATTCAGGATAAAATAATGGATCAAATTCATCACAAACATTTTTATATGCCCGGTGAAAATGTCTGGCATCTTCCTCAAATAAATAACAAGGCGTAAGATCAGTACCACCGCCAAACCATTGATCGCTCACTTCATCGTTTTCATTATATAACTCGAACATGCGATAATTGCAATGAACTGTGGGCACAAAAGGATTGAGAGGATGAAGCACCAGACTTATTCCGCAGGCAAACCACTTTGCACCATTTAACGTCATATGCTTCCGCATTGTCTTGGTAACCTGCCCATACACTACCGAAGTATTTACACCGCCTTTTTCAAACACATTTCCATTTTGAATTACTCTTGTCAGCCCGCCACCACCCTTGCCTTCAGCCCTTTGCCATTCATCTTGTATGAACCTGGCTTTACCATCAACCTCTTCCAACTTTTTACATATAGCATCCTGTAAATGATAAACAGAATGTATCCATTCACCTCTTTTTTCTTTGGTTTCAGTTGCCTGCATTATGCCTTACTTTGATATTCTTTTACAGCATTTACAAATTCTTTTGCATGATCTACAGGGATATTTGGTGTAATACCATGGCCTAAATTAGCAATGTAATTTTGTGCACCAAAAGCATCGATCATTTCTGTTACAGCTTTCCTGATTTTGGGAATCGGCAACAACAATTTTGCAGGATCAAAATTTCCCTGCAACGTAATTTTATTATTAGTTAACTCTCTTGCAAATCCGGGAGAAATGCACCAATCAATTCCTAATCCTGAAGCGCTCGTGGTACTTAAATCTTTTAAAGCATACCAGCTTCCCTTAGGAAATAAAATGACCGGAACTTCATGATATAAAGCATCGGCAATCTGTATTAAATAAGGTTGTGCAAATACTTTAAAATCTGCAGGGCTTAGCATTCCGCTCCAGCTATCAAATACCTGTAAAACATCAGCGCCTGCCTTTGCCTGGGCTTTTAAATATTTAATAGTAACATCCGTTATCTTCTGCAAAAGCTGGTGTGCCAAAGCAGGCTCAGTGAAACAAAATTGCTTTGCTTTCTCCCATGTTTTACTTCCTTTTCCTTCTACCATGTAACATAAAATAGTCCATGGAGCGCCTGCAAAACCGATCAACGGAACACGGCCATTGAGTTCATTTTTTATCAATGATAAGGCATCTGTCACATATTTTAAATTCTCTTCTACATCATTGCTTTTCAATAAATCAATATCTTTTTTACTTTGAATCACTTTTGGTAAAGATGGCCCCTTGCCTTCTTCCATCAGCACTTCAAGCCCCATCGCCTGAGGGATAACCAATATGTCTGAAAAAATAATTGCAGCGTCCACGCCAACCTGGTCAACGGGCTGCAATGTAATCTCACAGGCAAGTTCAGGCGTTTGAACACGGGTAAAAAAATCATACTTTTCTCTTAGCTTTATGTAGTCCGGCAAGTATCTTCCGGCCTGTCGCATCATCCAAACAGGCGGCCTTTCTACATGTTCCTTTCTCAGCGCTCTTAATAACAAATCATTTTTTAATTTCATAAACTTCTTTTATCAACATGTAAAACATGCGATATGAATTTTACATCGTACATCATACATCTCACATCTCACATTTCAACATCTCCAGCTTTACCATTATAATATTCTATCATCCGCTTTACCATCTTTTCTTTACCAGGCAAGCCAGATATAACAACATTATTTTTATTGTATTGTTGAATAGCCTTGGCAGTTGTAGAGCCTATGGCAAATAATTTTGTTTCCTCACTAATCTTATTTACCGAGAAAAAACTTTGTACTGCACTCGGACTAAAAAACAAAATACCATCATATTCTTTATTAATTAACACTGGCGTTTCAATGGTATTATACACAACAACTTCATCTATAACTACATCATGCAGTTTCAGTTTTTCAGGCATTTCATCTCTGCGCTGATCTCCGCAAAAAAATATCGCATGGGCAATTTTATCTTTGATAATTACATCCGCTAACTCATCTGCATTGGAAGCAGTTCCGGCAATGCAGCCATTTCCAAAATGATCAGCAACCGTATTTTTTGTGGTAATACCAATGCAATAGATTTTCCAATTAACGGGTTGCTTTATATGTTTTACAACAGCATTCACGGCATTCATACTCGTAAATATTGCTGTAATAGTTTGTTTTATATAATCATTAATTCTATCGTTTATTTCGTCTCCTATTATTTTGGTTTCAATAAAAGAAATCTCATCAATAATAATATTATTTATTGCAGCCTCATCAATAAGCCTGGTACCTATAGGTCTTGTGCTTAATATTCTTATTTTAGTGTTTTGCATTTCGTATTTCCTGCATAATAGCCGTGGCAGCAGGTTGTGTAAGCAGTTCTTCTGCAGCAGCTATTCCTGTTTCATTACAATCTTCGATTTTTGTCTCTTTATTTATTTCAATCTTTTGCTTACCATCAGCGGAGCAAATATTTCCTTTAAACAATAAGTTATCACTGGAAACTTCTGCTAACGCACTGATAGGTGTTGAGCAACCTCCCATTAATTTTCGTAAAAAATCTCTTTCTATTTTTGTGCATAGCTCAGTATGCTTATGGTTAAAAGATTGACAGGTATTGAAGGTATTTTCATCATCTTGCCTGCACGCAACCATGATGGCGCCTTGCGCCGGTGCCGGCAGCATCCAATCTAATTCTAAAGCATTTTTCGGACGCAGGTTAATCCGTTCCAATCCTGCGGCAGCAAATATTGCAGCATTCCAATTGCTGTCGTTAAGCTTGCACAAACGTGTATTAACATTACCTCTTAAATTTTCAATTGTATGCCCCGGGTAACGATGAAGCCATTGTGCCTTTCTGCGAATACTGCTGGTGGCGATAATTAGCGGTGAATGGTGAGTGGTGAGTGGTGAATTATTGACCATTGACCATTGACCATTGACGATTCCCAACTCACTGCTTTCAACCAACAACTCATCTTTATAAACCAACAAATCTTTATAAGAACCTCTTTCTAAAACTGCTGCCTGCCTAATACCTGTTGGTAATTGCGTGGGCACATCTTTCAATGAATGAACTGCAATATCAATACGTTTATTTAGCAGCGCAGCGTCAAGAGTTTTAGTAAATATTCCCTGAACACCCATTTCATAAAGTGGTGTTACAAGGTCAACATCGCCTTCACTGTTTATAAAAACTAATTCTGATTTTACGGAATGTTGTTTAAGAAGAGCCTGCACCTGCCTTGCCTGCCACACTGCCAATTCACTTTCACGGGTTCCTATTTTTAGCGATCGCATAATTAGTTCATGTGCAGATAATCATTCATGGCATGTATGCACTGGCAGCCCTTATTACTTTGTTTACGAAGATTAATGGCAAGAGAGGAAACTGTTTTATGTATTTTTTCTTTATTGTTAATACCGTTAGAATTCTGTTTGCTTAATTCATGTAACTGCAACTTTATTTTACGCAAAACAGGATTATTTAATTGCATACCAAACCACTCTTTTACTTCCTCAATTGTATCATCAATTATCTTAAGAGCCTTCGGAATTTCAGCTTTGCGGCGATGAATTGTTTTGTCAAGAATTGCAGAAATTTCATCAACATTCATCAAGTCTATACCTTGAATATTTTTTACAGAAGGATCAACATTTTGAGGCACTGAAAGATCAAGTATCAGCCTTGGTTTTACTGTTTTAAAATGCACCGGTGTTACAATAAAATTATCTGCGGCAGCGCTTACTATTATTATATCGAACGCATCAGCGGCAACCGGCAATTTATTATACGCTACAAAATTTGCCTGGGATTGTTCTGCAAGAAGTAATGCTTTTTCATCTGTTCTGTTACAAAAGGAAAGCGAGCAACCGGGCAAATATGTCTGCAAATTTTTAGCAATATAATTTCCAATTTTACCTGTACCAATAAGAAGAATTTTTTTATTAGCAAGATAGTAAATCTTCTCTTTTATAATTTCAATTGCAGCATAGGAAACCGATACTGTGCCTGAGCTTAATTGTGTATTACTCTTTATTTTTTTAGAAGATTGCAGGGCAAAATTTATCAGCCTTTCTAAAAAAGCATTTATACAACCTTGCTGCCTGGCGGTTTTTGCAGCATGTTTTAATTGAGATAAAATCTCATAATCCCCGATGATCTGGGAATCAAGCCCGGCAGAAACTTTAAACAAATGCTCAACCGCAGTGAGGCCTTGCCTTGTATAACCATGTTCAATAAAATCATGAACTGTGCCTTGCGTATGCAAACATAATAGCTCTATTAATTCCCGGGGCTGCTGGCTTATACCGTAAATCTCAGTTCTGTTGCAGGTAGAAAGAACAAAAGCGCCGGGAATTTGTTTTGATATAGTTTCTCTTAATAAGAATTCACATTGCTCCTGTGAAAGAGAAAATTTACCACGAATATTTACATCACTTTTACGGTAGTTTATACCGGCGATGCAAAAATGTGATAAGAAATTATGTTGGCTGTTGAGCATGAGTTATAGTTGCAAAAATATTTTTATGTATTTCATCAATAGTCATTAAAACGTCATAAAATAGAGAAAGGTTGATAATAGCGATAAAAAGAATGCAAACAAAAAGTTTTAAGAATCAGCAACCTTACATTTGCTAATATAAACGATGGAATCAACAAAAAAAAGAGGTGTTCTTTTAATGAATCTCGGCTCACCGGATTCTGCTAAAATACCTGACGTAAAAAAGTACCTTGACCAGTTTTTAATGGACGAAAGAGTGATTGATAAATCATGGCTGATGCGTGCATTATTGGTAAAAGGAATTATAGTTCCGTTTCGGGCGCCAAAATCCGCAGAAGCTTATAAAACAATATGGACAAAAGACGGATCACCGTTAATAGTAAAGACACGGCAGTTGCAACAAGCCTTGCAAAACCAGATAAAAGAACCTGTTGAAATTGCGATGCGATATGGCAATCCTTCGCCTGCAGTGGCTTTTGAGGCCTTGCTCAAAAGAGAACCCGGCATAGAAGAAGTGATTGCGATTCCATTATATCCCCATTATGCAATGTCAAGTTTTGAAACTGCTGTAGAATATGCTAAAGAAATTTATGAAAAGAAAAAGTATCCGTTTAAGTTAAGTTTTATAAAACCTTTTTATAACGAGCCTGATTATTTACATGCGCTTTCGCAAAATATAAAGCCTTATTCAGATAAGCCATACGACCAGATTTTGTTCAGCTATCATGGAGTTCCTGCAAGGCATATAAAGAAAAGTGATGTTACAGGTTGCCATTGTTTGCAAGTGGAAAATTGCTGTGATGCAGCGTCACCGGCACATGACTTTTGTTATCGTCACCAGGTGATTACTACCACAAAAGCTGTGGCACAACAACTGCAAATACCGGCGACGAAATATAGTATTTCATTTCAATCAAGATTGGGCAAAGGATGGTTGCAACCCTTTACTGATATACGTTTACAACAGTTGCCGGATGAAGGAATAAAAAAATTATTGATAGTATGTCCTGCTTTTGTAAGTGATTGCCTGGAAACGCTGGAAGAAATTGCCATAAGAGGAAAAGAAATTTTTATGAATGCCGGCGGAGAAACTTACGAAATGATTCCATGTCTCAATACGCATCCTTTATGGGTTGAAACATTGGCAGGATGGGTTAGGAAGTGGTGATTGGGCAATGGTTAATGGTGAGTGGGCAATGGTGAATGGGAAATGGTCTGCTGTTAGTTGTCAGTAGCCAGTTGTGAGATAGGAGTCGTGAGTCAGCATTTGAACAGCAAATGATTTTATCATGTACAAAACAGTTCGGATAAAAGGAATCTTGACATTACTAATAGATATCTTCAAATAAATAAGTGAACTGATAACACAAAAAACTTCAAACAACTGACAACTAACAACTAAAAATGTATTCTTACATAAAAGCGCTTCATATCATATTTATTGTAACGTGGTTTAGTGGTATGTTTTATATTGTAAGATTATTTATTTATAACACTGAGGCTGCGGAAAAAACTACTCTTGAAAAAGATATTCTGCAAAAACAGTTTTCTATAATGATAAAAAGATTATGGCTTGGCATTACATGGCCTTCAGCAATTCTTACTTTAATTTTTGGTGTATGGATGGGATTGCTTTACGGAAGTATCCCAACATGGCTTGCAATAAAACTTGTGTTTGTTGCTGCTCTTTATATTTATCATTTTACGTTGCAAAAAATTTATAAAGAACAGATGAAAGGCAGGTTCCGCTTCACTTCGCAGCAATTAAGAATATGGAATGAAGTAGCCACAATATTTTTAATTGCCATCATAATGCTGGCAGTTGTAAAGCAAAGTATGAGTTTTGTTTGGGGATTAGCAGGATTGATCTTATTTGTTATTCTTCTTATGAGCGCTATAAAAATTTATAAACTGATAAGAACAAAATCTAAATAACCAGGTAATCAGCCGGAGGATTTGAAACAAAGTATTTCTTCAGCTAATTGTCTTTTTAGTTGTCACACAAAATGCATAATTAAACACTAATAAGCGTATTTTATGCTTTATAATTTTGCTCAAATTTTAATAGTCTTTCAAGTAAAGTTGCCTGGTTGCGGGCTCGTACAAAATTGTGCTGCTCATATTTTGCACCATAATAAATATCATTGCTGATATAATCTGTAAGAAACCGAAGCGCCTGCATATAGATAATAAATTTTCCGGCGTAGATAAAATGTCTTTCTTCAATTTCACTTAGCTCCATATTCATTTCATCCAGGTAGCCATTTATTATTGCGTCAAAAAAATCTCTCCTTATCTCTATGTTTTTGAAGTCATTCTCTTCTTCACTAACCGGCGAAAGATAGGTGCGCATCATATCTCCAACATCACTTATAAAATAACCCGGCATCACCGTATCAAGGTCAATTACACAAAGTCCTTTATCATTATCATCAAATAAAACGTTACTGATCTTCGTATCATGATGAGTTACCCTTATCTTAAAATCAGCACCTGCCCTTAAACTTTCAAATTCATGAACAATAATATTATGCTGATAAACGAACTTTATTAATTCTTTTGATTCAATAATCCTGTTTGAATTTCCTTGTTTAAGAGCATCTTCAAATTGCTTAAACCTGAAAGATAAGTTATGGAAATCAGGAAGCGTGGTCTTTAAGTGCGACACATTTATGCCGGAAAGTTTTTTAGTAAATTTTGCAAACTGGTTGGCTGCTTCATAGGCCTGTTCAGGCTTTTGTACAACATCAATGGCATGAGAATGCTTTATAAAAGGGAACAACCTAAAAAAACCTTGCGGTGTTTCCACTAAATCTTCACCATCATTTGTATGCAGCGGCGCAACAAATAAATACGCAGGATCGTGCATTGATAAATAATCAGAGATCATGCGGATATTGAATGCAATATCATGGGGAGATTTAAAAACATTCTGATTTACACGTTGCAAAATAAACCGTTCATCAGATTCTTTTTTATCAATAAGCCATGTATTATTAATGAGGCCATTACCGAAAGGAACAATTTGATCATTCTGATTTAATCCAAATTTTGATAAAATTTCAGACAACATCTTTAATTAATTTTATAGTTGCTTGCAGATAATTTATGAAATTTTCAATCTTATCAAACATGAATTTACGCGAAGAAATTTTAAAAGAACATTCAAAAGCCCCGTGTAATAAAATTGTGCAGTGGATTGGCAGCAATCAAAAAAGATTTGATGATTTATTTGAACTTTTCTTAAATGATGAATATCGTGTAACCCAAAGAGCCGCATGGCCATTGAGTTACAGCGTTATTGCACATCCCGGGCTTGAGGATTTGCAGGTCAGCCAGCATAGCGGCAAGCCACATGTTGTGGGGTTGTGGTTCCCTTGTCAATGACAGATAAAATAATTGTTAATCTACAATTTTTTTCATCTCATCTTTTACGCCTGCATTTATAGTATACGCCTTAATAACTCTTCCCTTATTGTCAAATTCAAATTCAAATTGGAAGAAAGGCAATTCTTCTAAAAAAAATTCTGTATCAGATTCAGGCTTCATTTGAAACCTCCCGCCCCAGTAAGTATGAAAATATAGTTTTCCTTCTTTAGTTATAATAGTATCTAAACCGGAAGCACCCCGCTGTTGGTAATTACCTGTATAACGATTAAGAAGAGTGGAATCAATCGTCACTTCCCTGCGCTTATATGCTTCGGCAACCGGTATATCAAAAAGTATTGCAGCAAGTGCATTTACAATGCTCACCATAAAAGCGTTTCCATTATTTGAGAGCCCAGCAACTACAACATCGTCTGATGGAAAGTAACCGAGAAAAGAAGTAAATCCATTGATACCTCCGCCATGTGCTATCCGCAAATGATGTTGAAAGGTGTCAATCCTTAAGCCATATCCATAATGCTCCATATAAGGCGTGGTCATTTTACCAAGCATCGCCGGGGATATAATTTTATTTGAAAACAAGGCTTTATTCCACTGGTACAAATCTTCTATGGTAGAGATGATAGCTCCGGCACTGAAGGGTCCTTCCATAGAAATGTAATTTGCATTTTTCCATCCTTTATTCTGCGTCTTTTCATATCCTTTAGCCCGGTATGGAAGAATCGTATCCCAGCGGTTTACACAAGTATTTTTTAAACCGGCTTTTTGAATAACATTTTCAAAAACATACTCACTATATAATTTCCCGGTTACCATTTCAATAATGTACCCTAACAAATAATAGCCCGAACTACTATAACTCCATTTCGTTCCCGGTGAAAAATCGAAGGGTTGTTTTTTAATCAACGCTACCATCGTATCCTTTTCGATGGGCCGTGTCGCTAATTTCCCAAACTCTGGTAGTTCAGTATAATCTTTTATACCCGAGGTATGTGTGAGCAGCATGTGTATGGTAACACTATCAGCCTTAGGGAAGTCAGGAAAATACTTGCTCAGTTTATCATCCAGGCTTAGCTTTCCTTCGCCTGCTAATTGCAGGATGCAAGATGCTGTAAACTGTTTAGTAATGGAGCCAATCTCAAATTTAGTATCTATAGTATTAGGAACATTCCATTCTCTGTCAGCCATGCCAAAGGCTTTTTCATAGATAATCTTTCCTTTTCGTGCTACGAGCACTGTGCCTGTAAATTCATTCACATTCACTTGTGCGTGCATGTAGCTATCTAACAAGACAGGGTAATTCTTTTGGGCTGATAATACAATAGGTAATAAAAGAATAAGTACAGTTAGTGTTCGCATATAAATTCTTTTAAATGAGCTAATCTTTCGAATCGTACCATAACGCACAACGAACAGGGTTTGCGCTGCTGGGGGAATAGACTTTCGTCCAGACCGGCTAACCAATGATGAAAATAGAAATAATAGCTGATGATTTTTACTTAGTCCAGCGTTGCTTGTCAAGCCCGAACAATGCCCAGTGATGCTAT
>CAXSDW010000113.1:0-10364 GCA_964236235.1 uncultured Chitinophagaceae bacterium | reverse complement strand
TAAAATTTTCATTGTCAATCTTTTTACCAATAGCAATTGGAAGAGAAAAATTATTATGTTGAAATTTATCAGCACTTAATAACGTTTTCATGCTTACCACCGTTTTGCGAACATTAGGAACTTCTATACCAATAGTTCCCTTGCCGGGAATGGGGGCAATTATGCGTATACCAAGCGCAGCAAGGCTTAGAGCGATATCATCTTCAAGATTTTTTATTCTCGAAATGCGAACACCGGGCGCCGGAACAATCTCATATAATGTAACCGTAGGGCCAACAGTTGCATAAATTTTTTGTATCTCTATATCATAGTTTTTTAGCGTAGTAATGATCTGGTTTTTGTTGCCTTCAAGTTCTGTAGCGTCTTGCACAATTTGCTCGCTGCCGTGTGTCTCCAGTAAATCAAGCATTGGATATTTATAATCTTTTAAATCAAGAACAGGATTATAAGGAGCCTGGGCTTTCACTTTTTCTGCAGTTAATAATTCAGGTTCGTGGATAGTTGGCTTAGCAATAGTTTTTATTTCAAGCTCAACGTTATTATCTATGTTATTTATTTTGTTAGCGATAGGTCTCTCAACAACTTCTTCAATTTTTTCCTGGCCTGATTCTTTTATTTCATGTGCTGCAATGTCAACAGGCTGCTGCCTTTCTATTATTTGCAAGTCATGATTAAATGCGGGATTTTCCTGTGAAGGAATTTCAGTTAATATTGGTACATATTTCTCATGCCCGTTTACAGGCGCCAGGATTTGCCCGTTTGTATTATCAATAATTTGTTCATCATCATTATTACCATTATTAATTATATCATCCGCTTTTTTGTTTTGCGACAAATTAAACACTGGGTTAAATCTCCAGATTATATAACATAAACAGGCAACCAATAACAGCGCTGAAGTACCAATCTTTCCTATCACCTGCTGAAGCCAGTTACTTATCATATCGCCTGCAGCGCCGCCCCATGCAAACGGATTTCCCTTCATGATAAAAGATGCAGCAACGCTTATCAGCAACAAACCGGCAATTACATATTTAAGATTGCGGCTAAGCGAAAATATTTTTCTTCCGAAAAAAAAGTTAACGCCAATAATAAAAAACAAGGTGCAGATGAGGTAAGAAGCAATGCCAAAGCCTGACCGGAAGAAAATATGTGAAAAGTAAGCTCCAGCTGTGCCAAGCATATTATCAACCGGTTCTTCATAGCCGGGCAATAATATTTTTGCGCCTTTGAAAACTTTTGACTGATCTTCCTGCCAGGTAAATAAATATGATGTAAATGCTACGAATAAAAGAAAAGCAATTAATAAAAAAAATGAGCCGGCTATTTTGTGTGTGCGTTCATCTCTCCAGAGTTCTTTTACTACCACCTTTTCTACCGTTTCAGGTTGCATTTTTGAGGGATCCGGAATTTTTGATTTCTTGTTTTTACTGTTAGCCATGTATAACAAAGATATAAAAAACGGTAAGTTTAAAATTTGTGAAAGTTATATTTCAATAACGAAGAAATTAAATTATTTATTTTTAAACATGCCGGCAAATAAGCATATCCATCCAGCAATAAAAGATAATCCGCCCAATGGAGTTATGGCACCAAACCATCTATAGCCGGCCAAGTCAGCGGCTTCAACATAAGTAAGAAGATATAATGAGCCGCTAAATAAAACGATTCCGGCAATAAAAAATATACCTGCCCACCTTATTAATTTGTTAGTAAATTCTTTATACAATATACCTGCAGCAAATAATGCAAACACATGATAGAACTGGTACCTGACGCCGGTTTCAAAAATATTTAAAGCTTGAATTGATATTTTTTGCTTTAAACTGTGCGCTGCAAATGCACCAAGTAATACAGACAAAGCGCCAATGATGGAGGCGGTTTTAATAAACCCTTTGTGCATGAAATTTATAATTATAATTTTCGATTTACAATTGCTTATCTGGTTTGATATTTATCCTTTCTGTCTTTATGTTTCCCAACATCAGATATTTTATGTTTCTTTATTTATTATCTTATCTAAAGAATCTATTGTAAGTAAATTGGTATCGAATATGTGTTTAGCCTGCTTATAAAACGGCTCACGTTCTTTTAATTTTTGCTCTATAAAGAAAAGAAGCTCTGATGGATTAATCTTATTTAGCAAAGGCCTTACATAAATCTCGTTTTTTATTCGTTGAAGGATTTCACCGGCCGATGACTGCAAATAAATGGTAGTTCCCTGCTCATTCATCCATTGAATATTATCAAAAAAACAAGGTGTGCCACCGCCGCAGGCTAAGATAAAATTATTCTTTTCCGAAAATTTTCTTAATACATTTTTTTCCATTTCCCTGAAATAATTTTCACTCTTTTTTTCAAAGATCTGCGCTACAGATTCACCTGATATGGTTTCTATTTGTTCATCAAGATCAAAAAAAGATAATGCATTTTCTTCGGCCCAGGCCTTTCCCCAGTACGTTTTACCGCTGCCCATAAAGCCTGTCAAAAAAAACTTTTTTATCATCCGGCTATTTTTTTCTCTTCAATATTATAATTGATCTTGCTATTAATTTCTTCTCAACTTGCGGCCAGGCCTTTTTGATAAATTTATTAAATTTCTTTATTTTAATTTTCCCTGTTCTTATCCATACTACTTTTGGAGTAACCGAAGACGCTAAAGATCTATAATAAAAATCTGTATCTCTTGTAATAATTATCACGTCATTTTTTATAGCGTATTGCCATATGTCAGTATCATACCTTACATTATCAAGTTGGGAAATGTGAGTGAATTTTTTGTTGTTCCAGAAAGGAAGATTTGACGGTAAATCTTCATCAATAAGATAATTGAACAGCATTCATTAAGCCTTAATAGTTTTAATTATAGAAGGCTTTTCAAAAAAAACAGCATTAAATTCTTTACATGCCTGCAGGTCTTCAATTGACAAACGGGGATAATTCAATAAAATCTTCTTATCACTATTACCGGCAATAATAAAGCTCATTACTGATTTCACAGTTATACGGGTTCCTTTGATAACAGGTTTTCCGTTACAAATGTCAGGGTTGGATACAATGTTTTTATACAAAGGATATTCCATGAGCAATATACTTAAAAGGTTGGATTATGGTTTTATAGAATTATTTAAAAGCATTTAACCCGGTAATGTCCATGCCGGTGATAAGCAAATGAATATCATGTGTACCTTCATAAGTTAACACACTTTCCATATTCATCATGTGGCGCATAATTGAATATTCATCCGTAATGCCCATCCCGCCCAGCACTTGCCGTGCATCACGGGTAATGTCTGCGGCTATTTCGCATGAATTTCTTTTGGCCATGCTAACCTGCTGCGGGCTTGCTTTTCCTTCATTCATCAAAACGCCAAGGCGCCAGTTTAGCAATTGCGCTTTAGTAATTTCAGTTATCATTTCAGCAAGTTTTTTTTGCTGAAGCTGAAATGCGCCAATTGGCTTATCAAATTGAATTCGTTCTTTTGAATATCTTAAAGCTGTATCATAGCAATCCATTGCAGCACCTAAAGCTCCCCACGCAATTCCATAGCGTGCCTTGGTAAGACAACTCAACGGGCCTTTTAAACCCTTTACATTTGGAAGTATATTTTGCTTAGGAACTTTCACATTATCAAAAACCAGCTCACCGGTGGAACTTGCCCGCAGGCTCCATTTGCCATGTGTTGTTGGCGTGGTAAAACCTTCCATCTCTCTTTCAACAATTACACCTCTAATGTCACCATTATCATCTTTTGCCCATACAACTGCCACCTGTGCATAAGGTGCATTGCTTATCCACATTTTACTTCCGTTTAAAATGAAGTGGTCACCCGCATCTTTTATGTTAGTCAACATACTGGAAGGATCGCTTCCAAAATTTGGTTCTGTTAATCCGAAACATCCAAGCCATTCGCCAGTGGCAAGTTTGGGTAAATATTTTTTTCGCTGTTCTTCTGTCCCATATTCAAAAATTGGAAACATAACCAAAGAACCCTGTACGCTTGCAGTTGAGCGAACTCCGCTGTCACCTCTTTCCAATTCCTGCATCATTAATCCGTAGGAAATATAATCCAATCCACCACCGCCATATTCTTGTGGAATGGTTGGGCCAAAGCAGCCAAGTTCGCCTAACTGCTTTACTATATGCTGAGGAAATTCTGCTCGTTGTGCATAGTCTTCAATAATAGGAGAAATCTCTTTTTTCACATAATTACGAACCGATTCCCGAACCAGCTTTTGCTCTTCTGAAAACAACTCGTCCACTAAAAAATAATCAGGAGATTCAAATTGGTCTTGTGCCATAAAGATTTTTAAGTGCTATATTTTAAGAAGGATTTGTACAGATTGAAACAAAGATAATCTGACTGTGAACATTTAAAAAAATGTATTTACTAAAAGAATATGTGAACAGTATTGTTTCTTTAATTACTTTTTGAATGACGCTACATTGTTAACAGTGAAGAATGAAGTGCTTAACAAAACTATATATCTCCACTCAATAAACCTTCCATTTCATGTTGATACTGTTGAGCAACTGCTCTTGCCTCTTTGGCAAAATCAGCATCTTCTCCTGCATAAATTATAGCTCTTGAAACATTTACCAGCAAGCCACAATCTTGTGTGAGACCAGCTTTAGACACTTCGCTTAGACTACCACCCTGGAAGCCGACACCTGGAACTAATAAAAAATTTTCAGGAATTATTTTTCTTATTGAACCAATATCGGCAGCCTTTGTAGCGCCAATAACAAACATTAAATTTTCTTTACTTCCCCATGCACTCACTTTTTTTAAAACAGTTTCATATAAATACGAGATTTGTTTTTTCTTTGTATGAACACCTTCATTTAATTCTTCAATTTCAATTTCTACTTTTTGCAATTCAAAATCTGCAGCTCCAGGATTCGAGGTTAAACCTAAAACAATTGCCCATTTATTTTCATGTTGCAAAAAAGGTTTTATACTGTCCTCGCCCATGTAAGGTGCAATAGTAATAGCATCAAAATTTAAAGTCTTAAAAAATGCTTTGGCATATTGAGCAGAAGTATTGCCAATGTCGCCACGCTTTGCATCTGCTATTTTAAAATGTGTTAAAGGAATATAATTTATTGTTTTCTCCATTATCTCCCATCCTTTTGCACCAAGCGATTCATAAAAGGCAGTATTTAATTTATAAGCAACACAAATATCTTTCGTAGCATCAATTATTTGTTTATTGAATTCAAGAACTGCATCAGGCTTAGATTGCAGATGAACAGGAATTTTACTGATGTCCGTATCAAGGCCTACACACAGGTAAGACTTTTTTGAAAAAATATTTTGTATTAACTGTGCTCTTGTCATTTAAGCATTTTAGGAGTATCAATCCGGGATTGCATTTCTTTTGCAATCTCTTTTTCATCATCACTGCCATTTTGATTTAAATTTTTTATGATGCTCTGCTTTGTTTCAGGCTCATGATTTTGACTAAGCTTAAAGACATTATCAATGCTTTCTACTTCAATAGTAAAACCGATGATCGCTTTCACTAATCTATCAACATAATCCGGTGATAAATTTTTAAAAGCTGCAGCACTTTCTAAACCTTCATACTTATTAGTTATGTCTTCGATAATAATTTTTGTGCCTTTTTCATCAGTAAAATTTATTTTACCTTTTGCATGCACAGCCATATAATTCCATGTTGAAGCAACCTTTGGATTGCTGTACCAGCCTGCACTTACATAACAATGAGCACCATTGAAAATTACAAGCACATTGGCATTTTTTTCAAATACTTTATGATGGTCTGTATTCTTCATCATGTGACCTGTGAGAAGAATTTTATCATCATTTATTGTAACGCTTAATGGAACATGGGTAGCTACCGGGAAGTTTTCACCTGCGGCGGTAATTATTGCGAAAGAATTCTGCTGAATAAATTCCAATACTTTTTGTTGATCATCTTCAGTAAAATAAGGCAGCTTATACATTGTGGTTAACGATTGTGTAAAAAATATTCTCTAAAATTTTGCCAAAGCGATATACATCTTCATAAGTATTGTACAAAGGCACGGGCGCAATGCGTATTACATTTGGCTCACGCCAGTCGCCTAAAACACCATTTGCTTTTAATGCATCAAATAACTGCTTACCATTTTCATTAATCAGCATTGATATTTGGCTGCCTCTTTCTTCTGCATTTAATGGAGTGAGAATTTTTATTATTTTTTTACCTGCAGCTTCATTTATTTGTTGCAAAATAAACAACGCAAAGCCGGTTAATTTTTTTGACTTCTGCAAAAGATTTTCAAATCCGGCTTCATCAAACATATCAAGTGCTGCTCTATGTGCAGCCATATCTAAAATAGAAGGATTACTAAGTTGCCAGCCTTCAGCAGTTGAAATCGGCTTAAAATCTTTTTCCATTTTAAACCTCGTTTCTTTTTCATATCCCCACCACCCGGCTAATCTTGGAAGTGTTGAATTAGTGAAATGCCGCTCATTTATAAATGCTCCGGAAATCGCTCCAGGGCCGGAGTTTAAATATTTATAACTGCACCAGCACGCAAAGTCAACATCCCAGTCATGCAGTTTTAATTGAATATTCCCCGCAGCATGTGCAAGGTCAAAGCCGCATTTGACGCCACTTTCATGAGCAGCTTGTGTAATTGATTTCATGTCGAACACCTGGCCGGTGTAATAATTGATTCCACTTAAAAATACCAGCGCCAGTTCATTTTCATTTTCCTTGATCGCATTTATTATGTCTTCTGTTCTTATTGTAAATTCATCTTTGCGGGGTAAAATTTCGATAATACTTTTTGCCGGATCAAACCCATGAAACAGCACCTGTGATGACATTGCATATTGATCTGAAGGAAATGCTTTCGCTTCACAAATAATTTTATATCTCTTGCCAGCCGGCTTATAAAATGATGCCATCAGCAAATGAATATTTACTGTAAGCTGGTTCATCACAACAATTTCCGATGGCTTACTGCCAACTATCTTTGATAATTTTTCAGGAAAAAAATCATGATAAGAATACCACGGATCTTTCATGTGAAAGTGTCCTTCAACACCAAAATTTGCCCAATTCTCTAACTCTTTTAAAACATATTCCTGTGTTGATTTTGGTTGTAAGCCAAGAGAATTACCGGTGAAGTAAATGCACTCTTTACCATTAATTAATGGAATATAAAATTGATCCCTGTATTTTTTAATTACATCATTATCATCCATCTCTTTTGCAAACTCAAAGGTATTCTTATAATCCATTTAGGGAATTTTATAACTTGAATTTCAACCTTGCAAATATAACTTATGAAATGTATTGGAAAGTTTCAGTAGAAATGTGTGATGATTTTAATTTCTTTTTTTATCCTAAAAGTTATTAATAAGACGTTTATTCAAAAGTTAGTTGAGATAATAACTAATTGAATCTTTCACTTACTATAAGCTCTTTACTTGCTGCGGAATATTTATAAAACCCTTCGCCTGTTTTAATGCCTAATTGATTTGCAGCAATCATATTTGAGAGCAGAGGACATGGCGCATATTTAGGATTTCCAAAGCCATTATGTAAGACCTTTAAGATCGCATAGCAAACATCAAGCCCAATAAAATCTGCAAGCTGCAAAGGCCCCATCGGATGAGACATTCCAAGCTTCATCACCGTATCAATTTGTTCCACTCCTGCAATGCCTTCATACAAACTGTAAATCGCTTCATTAATCATTGGCATCAAAATACGGTTGGCAACAAAGCCCGGATAATCATTTACCTCACAAGGAACCTTATCTATTTTTTTAGTGAGCTCAACTATTTGTTTTGTTGTTTCTTTATCAGTTAAAAAACCATTTATTATTTCTACCAGTTTCATTAAAGGAACAGGATTCATAAAATGCACGCCTATTACTTTTCCCGGACGTTTAGTTGCTGAGGCAATTTTAGTAATTGAAATGGATGATGTATTACTTGCCAGGATGCAATGTGGAGGCGCAGCTTCATCAATTTGTGCAAATATTCTTAATTTTAGATCTTCATTTTCGGAAGCTGCTTCTATTACAGCATCTGCACGTTCTACACCAGCAGTTAATGATGTATGAACAATAATATGGTTTAAAGCAATTAGTTTTTGTTCTTCATTAATAATATTTTTAGTTACCTGCCGCTCAAGATTTTTTTTAATAGTTGCTATTGCTTTATCCAACTGCGTTTGTGAAACATCAATAAGGTTTACAGTAAACCCATTTTGAGCAAATACATGCGCAATGCCATTTCCCATAGTTCCTGCACCTATTACTGAAATTGTCTGAACCATGATTTTTGAGATTATTGAGATTGATAGGAAAGAGAATAAAATCATTTAATTCTTTCCTTCATCAAAATGTAAGATGCAATTTAAAAGCTTATCGAAGAAAAACAATCAGTCAGAAATAATCAACTTTACAAAATCAAAATACTGCTTATGAAAGATGGTTAAGATTTCTTCTTTTTGAAATCACCACGCTTCCAGGCTTTTATAAATTCTGCCCAGGCCAGGGGATTAAAAATATTTTGTGGTGGTGTTTGCCCTGAATAGTAAGCCCTGTTTGCAGCCTGTCGTAAATTATAATTGGTTGCTTCACGGCCGTCTGCCGGAAGTATAGAGGCTAATGCCCGCAGGTTTGCTGAGCTGGTATTTTTGCGTGCAATTTCCTGGTCATCGTCGGATACTTTTGTATTTACAAAATCTCTTTCAAACTCTTCACGGGTTGGTCTGCGCTTGATTATTGTAGCGGGAAGATAAACGGTATCCTGAACAAGAAGTTGTATCATACTTTGCTGGTTTCCCTCAACGTTTTTAGGAATCGAAGCTAATTTTGGCTTATAACCAATGCTGCTGAATTCAATTTCATCGCCCTTTAAAACCACAATTGAAAACACTCCCTGGTCGTTGGTTACAGTTCCCCGGTTTTGTCCTTTTATCATAACACTTACAGCAGGTATACCTTTCAGACTATCTGCAGTCATTACCACTCCATATAATTGTATAACGGAATCTTTATAAGTTTCAAACTGAGCTTTTACAGCAACCGGAATAATAAATAAGAAGATGAGAACAAAGGGTAAAAATTTTTTCATATGTCCAACCCTTATGCTTTTAATTTTGTTCTGAATTAATGTAATCAATTGTTACGTAAGATAATCATGCAACAAAGGTACACAGTTGAACAAAGTAAGGTTATCAATGTTTAATTTTGCGCTTTGAATATTCTTTTTAACAAATAATTGAACGATGACCCGTGACGACATATTAAAAGCGCTGAGCAATGTACAGGAACCCGACCTTGGCAAAGACCTTGTAACATTGAATATGGTTAAAGATATATCAATTAAAGATAATGCAGTTTCCTTTACTGTAATCCTTACTACGCCTGCCTGTCCTCTGAAAGAGCTGATACAAAATGCATGCATAAATGCGATAAAAATTTTGGTAAATAAAGAAGCACAGGTAACCGTTAAGTTTACCAGCAATACAACTACAAACAGGAAGGACAATAAAAATGTTTTAAGCGGGGTAAAAAATATCATTGCTGTTGTAAGCGGAAAAGGCGGCGTAGGCAAAAGCACCGTGGCCAGTAATCTTGCGCTTGCTCTTGCAGATGGCGGAGCTAAAGTTGGGCTTATGGATGCAGATATTTACGGACCAAGTATTCATATAATGTTTGGTGTAAGAGGTGAAAGGCCGATGATGAAAGATGTTAATGGCAAAGGAATGATAGTGCCATTAGAAAGATATGGAATCAAATTAATGAGCATAGGATTGCTGGTAGATGAAAAGCAGGCAGTGGTTTGGCGAGGTCCGATGGTAAGCAGCGCCATCAGGCAATTTGTTACTGAGGTTGATTGGGGCGAACTTGATTATTTGGTTATTGACATGCCGCCGGGCACAGGCGATATACATTTAACTATAGTGCAAACAGTTCCCGTAACCGGTGTAATTGTAGTAACCACGCCACAATTGGTTGCCCTTGCCGATGCCAAAAAAGGCATTGCAATGTTTGGGCAGGCGCAGTTGAAAGTGCCTGTAATTGGGCTTGTAGAGAATATGAGCTACTTTACTCCTGCTGAATTGCCGGACAATAAATATTACATTTTTGGAAAGGACGGCGGTAAAAATTTAGCGAGTGAATTTGATCTTCCTTTTTTAGGACAGATACCTTTAGTGCAAAGTATTCGGGAAGGCGGAGATATGGGCATACCTGTAATGATGAGTGATGATGAAATAAGTAAACAGGCCTTTATTGATTTTGCAGCCAATGCTACAAGAGGTATTGCTATGCGCAATGCAGAAATGCCGGCAACAGAAGTTTCGGAAGTTTTAGAAGTAAGTGGTAA
>CAXSDW010000112.1:2864-10647 GCA_964236235.1 uncultured Chitinophagaceae bacterium | reverse complement strand
CCATTCTTTCACGACGAACTTTTTTCTCTGTAACCTCAACACCGCAACGGTCGCAAACGATTCCTTTATAACGGATACGCTTATACTTTCCGCAGGCACATTCATAATCTTTAACAGGCCCGAAAATTCTTTCGCAAAACAAACCATCTCTTTCAGGTTTGTAAGTGCGGTAATTAATAGTTTCAGGTTTCAAAACTTCACCATAAGATCTTTCTAGAATAGAATCTGGCGAAGCCAAACCAATTGTAATTTGAGAAAACGTTGAACGTGGACGATTTTCTTTTCTTTGCATATTTTAGAGCTTTCAGGTATCAGCTTTCAGGTATCAGCTTTTACCGTCAATTTTTTAATTTATTAAATTTTGATTTAAGAATCACTTATAGTGTATCTGATATTGAATTCGGGTTCACATATATTTTTTTGCGAGTAAAGAAGCAATAAACTGGAATATACCAACACTTACTATCCAAATAATTATTTCAATTTTTAACACGATGTATTAGATCAATTAAATCTTGCTTTGTTAACAATATATCTTCTTTGGTTGATAGTATTTTAAAAGATTGCGCTGAAGTTATAAATAATAGTGTCTCGTTAAATTACTGCTCTTATCTATTCAAACTTCAAATCTAATCCCAAACCTCTTAACTCATGCACTAAAACATTGAATGATTCAGGAACTCCTGGTCTTGGAATATTATCGCCTTTTACTATTGCTTCATACGTTTTAGCCCGACCGATAATATCGTCAGATTTCAATGTCAACAACTCCTGTAAGATGTTTGATGCACCATACGCTTCAAGCGCCCAAACTTCCATCTCACCAAATCTTTGACCACCAAACTGTGCTTTACCGCCAAGAGGTTGCTGCGTAATTAAACTGTATGGCCCGATTGAACGGGCATGCATTTTATCATCAACCATGTGGTGCAATTTGATAATATAAATAATACCTACGGTTGCTTTTTGATCAAAACGCTCACCTGTTTCGCCATCATATAAATAAGTATGGCCAAATAAAGGAAGACCGGCTTTTTCTACCTGGGTTGCAATTTCTTCAACACTGGCTCCATCAAAAATCGGAGTAGCAAAACGACAATCTAATTTTTCTCCGGCCCAGCCAAGAACAGTTTCGTATATCTGCCCGAGGTTCATACGACTTGGTACACCAAGCGGATTTAGTACAATATCAACAGGAGTTCCGTCTTCAAGGAAAGGCATATCTTCTGCACGAACAATCTTGGCAACAATACCTTTATTTCCATGACGGCCAGCCATTTTATCACCCACTTTAAGTTTACGTTTAACAGCTAAATAAACTTTTGCAAGCTTTAAAACTCCGGCAGGTAATTCATCACCAATTGAGATATTGAACTTTTCTCTTTTATATCTTCCTAATTCTTCGTTGTATTTAATATTATAATTATGTAATAATGTATTGATGTGATCATCAACTTTTGGATCGTTGCTCCAGCCTAATGGATTTACATTTTGATAATCAATATTAGCCAGATTTTTTGCTGTAATTTTTGATCCTTTTCCAATTAATATCTCGCCAAAATTATTACTGATACCAGCGGAGTTTTTATCTTTTAATAACGTAAGCAACTTGCTTATTAAGATTTCTAAAAGATCAGCTTTATTTTTTTCATGTGTTTTTTCAATCTTTTCTAAGGAAGTCTTTTCTTTTACTTTACCTGTCTTATCTTTTTTTGCTCTCTGGAAAAGTTTTTTATCAATTACAACACCTTCTGTTCCGCTTGGCGCTTTTAAAGAAGCATCTTTTGCATCACCGGCTTTATCGCCAAATATTGCTCTTAATAATTTCTCTTCAGGAGTTGGATCGCTTTCACCTTTTGGTGTAATTTTTCCAATTAAAATATCGCCTTCTTTTACATGAGCGCCAATTCTTATTACACCATTCTGATCCAGATCTTTTGTTGCTTCCTCACTTACGTTCGGGATATCCGGAGTTAATTCTTCTTCTCCTAATTTAGTGTCACGAACTTCCAATTCAAATTCATCAATATGGATAGAAGTGAACAAATCTTCTTTCACAACCTTCTCACTTATTACAATTGCATCTTCAAAGTTGTAACCTTTCCATGGCATGAAAGCCACTTTTAAATTACGACCTAAAGCCAGCTCACCATCTTTTGTTGCATAACCTTCAGTAAGAAAATCGCCCTCTCTAACTGTTTGTCCTTTTTTTACGGCAGGACGAAGATTAATACAAGTTGCCTGGTTCGTTTTTATAAATTTGGTAAGCTTATAAATGATCAAATCTTCTTCAAAACTTACTAATTTTTGGGTTGGATTCCGGTTATATCGAACATGAATTTCGTTAGCATCAACAAACTCAACAACACCATCACCTTCAGCATGAATTTGTATTCTCGCATCACGGGCTGCTTTAGCTTCCAGGCCTGTACCAACAATTGGCACTTGTGGCAAAATCAATGGAACTGCCTGCCGTTGCATGTTTGAGCCCATCAGCGCACGGTTAGCATCATCATGTTCAAGGAAGGGAATTAACGAAGCGCTCAAACCAACAATCTGGTTTGGAGCAACGTCCATATATTCAACTTCACCTTTATCTAATATCGGGAAATCACCTGTTTGGCGAGACTTCACTTTTTCTTCTATAAAATTTCCTTTATCATCTAATGCAATATTTGCCTGCGCAATCTTCTTTGTGTCTTCTTCTTCAGCACTAAGAAATGTAACCTTTTTCATATCTACTTTACCTTCACTTACTTTATGATAAGGTGTTTCGATAAAGCCCATTTCATTTATTTTGGCATGCACACAAAGTGTAGAAATCAAACCAATGTTCGGACCTTCAGGCGTTTCAATTGTACACAAACGGCCATAGTGAGAATAGTGAACGTCACGAACCTCAAAGCCTGCTCTTTCCCTGCTTAAACCTCCTGGCCCGAGCGCTGAAATACGACGTTTATGTGTAATTTCTGAAAGTGGATTTGTCTGATCTAAAAATTGAGACAACTGTGACGTACCGAAAAATGAATTGATAACAGAAGATAGTGTTCTTGCATTAATAAGATCAACCGGCGTAAATACTTCATTATCTCTTACGTTCATTCTTTCACGAATTGTACGTGCCATACGTGCAAGACCAACACCAAACTGCGCATACAACTGCTCACCAACAGTTCTTACTCTTCTATTACTTAAGTGATCAATATCATCAATTTCACTTTTTGCATTGGTTAACAATACAAGATATTTTATGATGGCAATGATGTCTTCTTTGGTTAAAACTTTTTTATCTATCGGATAATTTAAGCCAAGCTTGCGGTTAATCTTATAGCGACCAACTTCGCCAAGATCATAACGCTTGTCACTAAAAAATAATTTATCAATTATGCCTCTCGCAGTTTCATCATCCGGTGCATCGGCGCCACGAAGCTGGCGGTAAATATGTTGTACAGCTTCAATCTCACTGTTAGAAGTATCCTTATTTAATGTATTATAAATGATAGCATAATCACCGCTCACTTCTTCTTTTTGAATGAAAACGCTTTTCACGTCCAATTCAAGAATCATGTTAATATTCTCTTCATCCAAAATGCTATCTCTCTCAAGCACAATTTCATTTCTTTCCAGACTTACAACTTCGCCGGTATCTTCATCTACAAAATCTTCAACCCAACTGCGAAGCACACGTGCAGCAAGCCTTTTACCAAGTTGATTGTGCAAAGTTTTTTTATCGGCTTTTACTTCCACAGCCATTCCGAACAACTCCAAAATGTCTTTATCAGTTTCAAAACCAATGGAACGCAATAATGTTGTTACCGGGAATTTTTTCTTACGATCAATATAAGCATACATCACATTATTAATGTCTGTTGCAAATTCCATCCACGCACCTTTAAAAGGTATTACTCTTGCAGAATAAATTTTTGTTCCGTTTGGATGAATTGACTGACCAAAAAATACACCTGGAGAACGGTGAAGTTGGCTAACAACAACTCTCTCGGCGCCATTAATTACAAATGTACCACGGGGAGTCATGTAAGGAATGTTTCCAAGAAATACATCCTGAACAATAGTCTGAAAATCTACGTGTTCCTCATCGTTACAACTTAGGCGCAGCTTAGCTTTCAATGGAACAGCGTATGTTAAACCTCTTTCTATACACTCTTCAATTGTGTATCGCGGAGGATCAACAAAATAATCAAGAAACTCAAGAACGAAAATATTTCTCGTGTCCGTGATAGGAAAATTTTCCTTGAATACACGGAACAAACCCTCAACATTTCTTTTGTCTGGAGTTGTTTCTAATTGAAAAAAATCTTTAAAAGACTGGATTTGAATTCCCAGTAAATCGGGAGTCTCTGCCAAATGTTCAATTTTCCCGAAGTTGATTCTTTCTGCAGGAGCTACTTTAGTTGAAGCCATATTGTAAATAAAACGTTTATAGTGTAGAAGCCTTAGAACAGGGAAGTAGAATGCATAAAGTCACTATCCCTAAATTAAAAGAGTGCAAAAATAAGGAATATAAATGTATTTTTCGAAATAATATTATAGTATGAAATATAAAATTTTTGTAAATTTTATATTCCTAATAAGTAAATCCTCCGGCTGTTAAAAAAATGCAGTCTATTGAATTTCTACATCAGCTCCGGCATCCGCAAGCTTGGTTTTTATTTCTTCAGATGTTGCTTTATCAACGCCTTCTTTTATTGGCTTTGGAGCCTGGTCAACAAGGTCTTTAGCTTCTTTTAAACCTAAGCCTGTTATTTCTTTTACGATCTTAACAATACCTAATTTATTAGCACCCGGGGCTTTAAGAATTACATTGAAAGATGTTTTTTCTTCAACTGCTGCAGCACCTCCCCCATCACTCGGACCTGCGGCAACTGAAACTGCGGCTGGTTCAATACCATATTGCGTTTTTAAAAATTCTGCTAATTCCTGAACTTCTTTTACTGTTAAGCTTACTAAATTTTCAGCTAATGATTTTACGTCTGCCATGATTGTTTAATTTTTTCCACCTTCTTTGTTTCGATCAGGAAACTCCGGCGGAGATCTTTTAAAAAAATTGTTTATGCCTTTTATTAACCATCCGGCCAGGTAATATTATAAGATAAATAATTTATGATGGCTGAACCGGCGCTTGCTCAACGTCAGGAACAGCTTGTGTTTCGGGTCTGTTTTGCAATGCTCCCAATACGCGTTGAATCGGAGATTGCAACAAGGATATTACTTCACCAATCAATTCATTTTTTGTTTTTATTTTAGTTAAAGCAACCAACTGATCGTTACCAATAAAAACATCACCATTTAAAAAAGCAGCCTTTAACAGCGGCTTTTCACCATTCATTTCTTTTCTAAAACTGGTAATAACCATTGCAGGTTCTTTGGGGCTATCGCTGAACATAAGCGCAGTAACCTTGTGTAAAGAATCAAGTACGCCGGTATATTTTGCGCTATCCAAACTCTCCAAAGCTTTCTTTATAAGTGTATTTTTTGCCACTTTAATTTCTACATGCTGATTAAAGCAATGACGGCGCAACGTGTTTACCTGCGACACAGTTAAACTTTCTGTATCCGTTATATAGAAATTATTATATTGGGTAAATTTGCCTTTAAGCGCTTCTATTACTTCCTGCTTTTGTTCTTTTGTCATAAAAATGGCATCACCCTCATTCCCTCTCCAACAAAGAGGGAGGCCGGGCATTTGATTATTAATTAAACAATATATTTTTATATTTCAGCATTATCGCTTTTCTCAGCTTTGAACAGATTTTGTATCAATAGTAATTCCCGGGCTCATGGTGCTTGCCATACTTAGAGCTTTTAAATAAGTTCCTTTTGAGCTTGATGGTTTTAACTTCACAATTGCATTGATTAGCTCCTGGCTGTTTTGCTCTATTTTATCCGGGCCAAAACTTACCCTTCCGATAGATGCATGAACAATCCCAACCTTATCAACTTTAAATGCAATTTTACCACCTTTTACATCATTGATTGCAGCTACAACATCATTTGTCACCGTACCTGTTTTTGGGTTCGGCATCAGGTTTCTCGGACCTAAAACTTTACCTAATCTTCCTATTTTAGGCATCACAGAAGGCGTTGCTATTATTACATCTACATCCGTCCAGCCGCCTTCAATTTTTGAAATAAATTCGTCAAGCCCAACAAAATCAGCGCCGGCCGCTTTTGCAGCTTCTTCTTTATCAGGTGTGCAAAGCACAAGAACTTTTTTAGTTTTGCCGGTTCCATGAGGAAGAGAAACGGTTCCCCGAACGGCCTGGTCAGCTTTTTTGGGATCAACGCCAAGGCGAATATGCAGGTCAACAGAGCTATCGAACTTTGTTGTATTAATTTCTTTTACAAGTGTTGAGGCTTCTTTAAGAGAATAAATCTTATTCTTATCAACTTTGGCCTCTGCAGCTTTTCTTTTTTTTGTGAGCATTTTCTACAATTTAAGGTTGATAATTATTTATCCCACGGAGCTTTTCCATCAACAGTTAAACCCATACTGCGGGCAGTTCCGGCTACCATTGACATTGCTTTTTCAAGACTGAAAGCATTAAGATCTGCCATTTTATCTTTGGCAATTTCTTCTACCTGTTCCCAGCTTACTTTACCAACTTTATCACGGTTTGGTTCTTTACTTCCGCTTTGTATTTTAGCTGCATCTTTTAACTGAACTGCAGCAGGTGGAGTTTTTATAACAAAATCGAATGATTTATCGTTGAAAACGGTGATTAAAACAGGAAGAACTTTTCCTTGTTTATCCTGGGTTCTTGCATTAAATTGTTTGCAGAACTCCATTATATTTATCCCTTTGGAACCTAATGCAGGACCGATTGGAGGAGCAGGATTTGCTTGTCCGCCTTTGCATTGGAGCTTGACGTAGCCTGTAATTTCTTTTGCCATATTTGATTTTTGGTTTTAACGTTCTATAATCTTTTAATAAGATGTAAGAACTCCCAGGTAATAATTTCTATTAAAGAACTTTTTTGGGAGTGCAAAGGTATCGAAATATATTATTTGGGCAAGAATTTTTTTGGGCTAAGAGAGAAAAGAGGTGAAGAAGATAAAAGAGTTAAGAATGTAAGATGTTAAAAGTTGAATACGTTGTATGATTTGTTATTATTTGGTTAGATAAGATTTTCTGGTGGCTTTTGTTTTTGTGAAGCTAATACAAACCTGATTTCATTATAAGAAATACTTTCCGGCAAATTATCTTTGATGATTTTATGGCTTGCGATTCCATGAGATTTGGCAGCCTGAATTATAAGAAGTTGCTTTTCTAATGTTACCATTTTATTTACATCAATATCGCCGTTGCCAACATACCATGCCAGATGTCCTTCAATTGTACTAACAGCAAAATTTCTTTCTTTAGCAATTTCAGCAATAGATTTTCCTTGTTTAAATAAATTATAAGAAAGGGTTTTAGTGTCTGATTTTATCTCTGTATTTTCCTTTCGTTCTCTTTTAGGATTTAATTCTTTAGCCGCGATATTTGTTTTAAGATTTCTTTCAGTACAATATTCCTGAACCATCTGCAAAATATCATCACCATATTTATCAACCTTTGCTTTTCCAAAGCCGCTTAATTGCAGGAGATCTTTTTTATTCAATGGCAAATAAGTTACAATTTCTGCCAAGGTTGTTTTGCCGGCAACTATATAAATAGGCATGTTGGTTTCTTCACAAGTTCTATCTCTCCACTGTTTAAGTGAATTATAAAGCTCCGCATTTGGTACATCAGCATAAGATTGCTTTTTGCCACTTGCATAAC
>CAXSDW010000112.1:0-2764 GCA_964236235.1 uncultured Chitinophagaceae bacterium | reverse complement strand
CCAATAAATTTTAACCCGGTTAACTGATCTGCTGAAAAAGTATTCTTAAAATCCTCCATCCAATCAATACCTTCTTTATTCAATTTATCATTATGTTCTTTTATTTGAAAAGCTAAAACATCAATCACATTTTTTATCTCATTAAAAGAAAAAATCTCTTCCAGCAATTGTTGTGTAAATATTTGTCTTGCTCCATTAAATCTTTCAGCTAACGAACCATTATGCGTTAACGCCTGCTGCCCCTTTATAACATTATCATTACTGTAAATTGCAGCAGAAGGTATTTTTGATAAGAGAACAATACCGGCAAGGTTTGTACAACGGCTCAATGCAACATAAACCTGTCCGCTGCTGAACGCCGCACCTGCATCTATCATAACCTTCTCAAACGTAAGCCCCTGGCTCTTATGAATAGTAATTGCCCACGCAAGCCTTAATGGAAATTGTGTAAATGTTCCCAGAGTTTCCTGTTGTAGCTTGCCGTCTGTTCTGTCTAAAACATAACGCGAATTTTCCCAGGTTTCCTGCGACACTGAAATGTTCATTCCATCACATTCAACAATTATTTCATCATCTTTTAAAGATTTTACTACGCCGATCTTTCCATTAAAATATCTTTTTTGAACTGTATCATTTTTTAAAAACATTACCTGCGCACCAACTTTCAAAAGCAAGGCGCCTTCTGCCGGATAATTGTTCTCAGCAAAATCACCTTCTATAACTGCTTCGTATTTATAAGATGGCGATAATAATTTGTGCAGTTCCCGGCCATTAATTTGATCTGCCTGGTTATTGTGAGAAGTAAGTGTAATAAATTTTTCTTCAATTGAAGGGCGAAATGCAGGATTATACCTTTGATGCAAATCATTAAAATCATCTGCGCTCATGTTATTGTTACGCACTTTATTAAGCAATGCAACAAATGAATCTTCCTTCTGGCGATAGATTTTATTGAGCTCGATCAACAACGGCATTTGTAGTTTTATAACATTACTGTCAAAGAAAAATGGTGAAGAATAATATTGCTGCAAAATGTCCCATTCATGGCGTTGCGCTACCGGCGGCAACTGGTAAAGATCACCAATACATAACAACTGAACGCCACCAAACGGAGCATTATAATTTCTGCGAACAGATTTTAGAATGGTATCAATTGCATCCATAACGTCGCAACGCACCATGCTTATTTCATCAATCACCAGCAACTCAATTCTGCGGAGCAATTGTTGTCGTTGTTTATTAAACCTGATCTTTGCCAGCAGTTCATCTCTGTTATTTTTAGTTGGCAAAAATGGGTGAAACGGCAATTGAAATAAACTGTGCAAAGTAACGCCGCCTGCATTTATAGCAGCTACTCCTGTTGGCGCAGCTACCACAATATTTTTAGAACAATTCTCTTTAAGATATTTTAGGAAAGTTGTTTTACCGGTTCCTGCCTTTCCTGTAAGAAATATGTTTTCACTGGTTTCGGTTACAAAGCGATAGGCAAGATCAAATACTTCATTGCGTTCTATGGAGTTGATGCTTTGCATTAATGCTTTTTAAGTAAAACCATGAATTATAGAACACGAATTACACGAATAACACGAATTACACGAATTACACGAATTTACTTTATTCCGAAAGATAAATAACTACTGCGGAACCAGTAATAAACAAAAAACCCGTTCATTAAAAACGGGTTTCAAATATTATAAAGGAGTTTTCTATCCTAATTTTTCAACCTGCATATAATTCAATTCCACAGGTGTGGCTCTTCCAAATATTTTAACCTGCACTTTAAGTTTTTTCTTTTCGTCATTTACTTCTTCAATTACGCCGTTAAAATCATTAAATGGACCATCAATAATTTTGATTGTTTCGCCTACAATAAATGGCTCGCTCATTTTTATTCCGCCTGCATCGGCCATTTCATCCACCTTGCCAAGCATTTTATTTACTTCAGCTTTTCTTAAACAAATAATATTTCCTTTAGAACCCTTTCCATCAGTTAAAAAGTGCATTACATTACTTACGTTGCTAAGATGCTGTATTACTTCATCAGATAATTTGCCATCGGCAACTTCGATCATAATGTAACCGGGATAAAAATTTCTTTCCCTCATAACTTTTTTGCCATTAAGCACCTTATATACTTTTTCTACAGGCAGAAAAATTTGCTTTATAATTTTATCCCACCCATTGCGGATAATATCTTTATCAAGGTATTCTTTAGTTTTTCGTTCCTTCCCGCTCACTACACGAAGCACATACCATTTGGATTCTTTTTCTTCAATTTCGTTATTGGCAACTGTGGATACCTGAGCCTTCTGATCATCTGAAGCATCTTCTGCAACATCCGGCGCATTTCTTTCTATAGAATCAACTTCTTTTACAGAAACGCTTTGTGGTAATACATCTTCCACCTTTTCTTCTAAGGTATTTTCTTCTATATTGAATGTTTCGTTCATTTTATTTAAATAAAGAATATATAAATTTTAATACACCGTTAATACCAAAATCCATTAAAGCCACAATAGCTGTAATTAGTAAAGTAGCAATTAATACGATCATGGTTGATTGTTGTAACTGCTCCCAATTAGGCCACGTAACCTTCTCGTTCATTTCTTTATAAGAATCTCTAATATACGATGATATTTTATTCATAAACATTAATTGAAACTTTTAAACAGCAATATTCTTGTTTAATCAGGCAACTTTATCAACATCAGCACGGGCACAAGGATTCGAACCCTGATCAAAGGTTTTGGAGACCTCTATTCTA
>CAXSDW010000111.1:0-10651 GCA_964236235.1 uncultured Chitinophagaceae bacterium | reverse complement strand
TCCGGTGAAGAGTTTGAGAACGGAGTAAGCCCCGACCCTAAAGGGAGGAGAGAGACTTATTCTTAAAACCAAAAAAGAGTGTAAAAAGATTGAAATCGCCAACTTACTACTTAAAACTTAAAACTTACTACTTAAAACTTTTCTCATGTTTAAAAATTATTTCAAAATTGCCGTTCGTAATCTGCTGAGGCACAAAGCCTTTTCTTTTATTAATATACTTGGGCTGGCGGTAGGTTTGAGCGCATGTTTTCTTATTTTTTTATACGTAAGCTTTGAAACCAACTACGATAATTTTCATTCAAAAGCAGACAGAATTTACAGGCTTGTAACAGATATAAAAACTCCTTCGGATTTGCTTAAGACAGGTTCAACTTCTGCGCCGGTTGTGATAAATATGCAAAGAGATTTTCCTGAAGTAGAGTCGGCAGTGCGTATAAGTGGTCAAAGTTTTTTAGTTAAAAAAGGCAATGACAGATTTCAGGAGAAGAATACAATAATGGCAGACTCTACCTTGTTCGGGGTATTTGATTTTCCATTGATCTACGGCGATAAGAATACAGCGCTTAAAGAGCCGATGAGTATCGTGTTTTCTCAAACTGCCGCAAAAAAATATTTCGGCAATGTTAATCCTGTCGGGCAGAATGTGCTGCTTACCGGTGATGCAATCAATGCAACCATAACAGGTGTTATGAAAGATATACCTGAAAATTCGCAGATTAAGGCAGATATGATTGTATCCATGTCTTCCGAAAAAGATATTAATAAACAATCGTCAGATAGTGCATGGGGCAATTTTGGTTTTACCTCTTATTTATTATTAAAGCCAGGAACTGATCCAAAAGCTTTGGCGGCTAAATTTCCTGCATTTATAGAAATGCATGACGGCAAAGAATTGAAAGAGTTGCAAGAGACCTATACTTTTTTTCTGGAACCCTTGAGAAGCGTATATTTATATTCAACAAGAGATGATAGTAAAACAGGAAATATTACTAATGTGTATATTTTCTCAATTATTGCCATTTTTATTTTACTGATCGCCTGTATCAATTTCATTAATCTTACAACGGCCCGCAGTGCCGAACGCGCCAAAGAAGTTGGCGTTCGAAAAGTTTCAGGTGCAGGACAGTTTCAATTGGTAAAACAGTTTATTGGTGAAAGCATAGTTATCAGTTTTATGGCTTTTGTCGCAGCTGTTTTATTATCTTCATTACTATTGCCATTGTTTAATCAGCTTGCCGGTAAACAAGTGAGCACGGCATTTTTTTCTCACCCTTTGTATGTTGTAAGTTTATTTTTTGTAGCTGCTTTAATTGGTATTGTTGCCGGGTTTTATCCTGCTATTGTATTGTCGTCTTTTCAACCCGTTGCAGTGCTGAAAGGCAAATTTACCACCAGTTCAAAAGGCATACTATTGAGGAAAGGGTTAGTAATTTTTCAATTTACTATCTCTATCATATTAATCATAGGCACCATAATCGTATATGTGCAACTGAATTACATGCGAAACCAGGACCTTGGTTTTAGTAAAGATCAGACAATAGTGATTGATACCAATGGCGATAAAAATAAGGATGCTTTTAAAGAATCATTGTCATCTATGCCTGGTGTTTTGTCAACATCATTTTCATCAACTGTTCCCGGTGGAGGCGCCTACGTTGCTTATTCAAAAGTGGAAAACAAAACCGGGGACATGCAAACTACCAATCTCGATTTAGACTTTGTTGACTTCGATTACATTAATCAGTACAAAATGAAAGTAATTGCGGGGCGTGGATTTTCTAAAGCATTTGCTACCGACACAACACAGGCGATGATAATAAATGAAAGTGCAGTAAAATTTTTAGGTTATAGTGCGCCACAACAGGCGATAGGAAAAAACTTTGAACAATGGGGCCGAAAAGGGAAAATTATAGGCGTAATAAAAGACTTTCACTACCGAGCATTACAGGAACCCATAAAAGCCATGTCTTTACGCATTGAACCACAGGGTTACCAGATGCTCTCTATAAAACTTTCCACCAATAATTTGCTATCAACCATTAAGGCAATTGAATCAAAATGGAACAAGATTATACCTGCGCGGCCTTTTGAGTACACTTTCCTTGATGAGAGTTTTGATAAGCAATACCGGGCAGAAGACCGCTTTGGTAATCTCTTTTTCAACTTTGCCATTCTTGCCATTTTTATTTCGTGCCTTGGTTTGCTTGGCCTTGCATCTTACAGCACTATTCAACGCACCAAAGAAATCGGCGTACGAAAAGTTTTAGGTGCAAGTGTTTCAAATATTGTTAACCTGCTGTCAGCAGATTTTCTAAAGCTTGTGCTTATTGCTTTTGTTATTGCATCGCCTGTTGCCTGGTTTTTTATGAATAAGTGGTTACACGATTTTGCCTATCGCACAAACATCTCATGGGAGGTATTTGCGCTTGCAGGATTCGTTTCTGTATTAATTGCATTTTTCACTATTAGCTTCCAGTCAATTAAAGCAGCAATAGCAAACCCGGTGAAGAGTTTGAGAACAGAGTAAGCCCCGACCCTAAAGGGAGGAGAGAGAACTTATCACGAAAACCAAAAAAGAGTGTAAAAAGATTGAAATGGCCAACTTATAACCTACAACTTACCACTTAAAACTTCCCTCATGCTCAAAAATTATTTCACAACCGCTATCAGAAACCTTTTTCACAACAAAGTTTACTCCTTCATCAATATCGCAGGGTTAAGTCTTGGCCTGGCTTGCGCAATGCTTATCATTTTATATTTGAAAGATGAAGTGAGCTACGACAGGTTTCATGCCAATGGCGATCATATCTATCGGATATTTTCACAGATGACCACGCCGGATGGTCAGGTTCGAAGGATGGGTATTACCGGAGATATACAGGGTCCCCTTTTTACAGCAAAAATACCGGAGATTAAAGCCTTTGTAAGGGTACAGGGCGGTTATGCAGACATTAAAAAAGGAACTGATATTAGCCCGCAGCCACTATTGGTTGTAGATTCAAATTTTTTTTCAGTCTTTTCTTTTCCTCTCATTAGCGGGAATCCAAAAACCGCATTGTTGCAACCTAACTCTGTCGTGCTTTCTGAAGATGCAGCAAAAAAATATTTTGGTTCAAACGATCCCATAGGAAAAACAATGCTCCTGAAGAGAAATGAGAAGTTTGAACCTTATACGGTAACAGCAGTTGCAAAAAGATGTCCGCAAAATTCGTCCATACAATTTGACATGTTGCTTCCTAAAAAAGTTTCTCCAGAGTCAGAACATGGCAATCAGAGCTGGAGCAGTTCCTTCCTGAATACTTATGTATTACTTTATCCCAAAGCCGATATTAAAACAGTGGAGGAGAAGATGACAAAAACATTTAAGGAGGATGCCCCGGAATTAGTTAAGCAAATAGAAGAAGCCGCTAATATGAAGGTTAACGAATTGTATATGCTGCAACCTTTAACAGATATACACCTCAGCAGTAACATGGACAGGGTTGATATTTCGGGTGCCAGCAACATGGCAAATTCATATATTCTTTCAGGAATTGCTTTTTTTATTTTACTAATCGCCTGTATCAATTTTGTAAATCTTACTGTCGCACGCTCATTAAAAAGAGCTAAAGAAATTGGTATCCGAAAAGTAGCAGGTGGCAGCAGAAAACAATTAATCATTCAATTTCTGGGCGAGTCTTTTGTTTTATGCTTAGCAGCTTTTGTATTTGCCATCGTTCTGGTGCAGTTACTGTTACCTGTATTCAACCGGCTTTCCAATAAGGCCCTTGCGGTATCATATTTATTTGACATAAAGTTAGTGGCCGCATACATATTTCTCTTCATCATTACAAGTTTATTAGCCGGTTTTTATCCGGCATTGGTATTGTCTCAGTACAATCCTGTGCAAACCCTTTACAGTCGCTTTACCTTTGCAGGAAAAAATTATCTTCAAAAAAGTTTAGTGGTATTGCAGTTTACCCTTGCTGCATTTTTAATTAGTGCAACCTTCACTATTTATTCCCAATTCAATTTTTTGACGAGGAAAAAGTTAGGTTACGATGACAACAACCTGGTTTTGGTCAATAAAATTGGTTTAAAACGGGACGAGGCCAAATTATTCAAAGAAGAGCTGATGAAGAGCCCCGATATTCTTGGGATGGCCCCAAAAGATTATGGCTACTCATTTAACGGAGGAAAAATAAATGGCGGTTCTGGTATTGGGTTTGCCAATGTCGCGATAGATGAATCTTATTTACCCTTATTAAAAATACCGATTGTTAAAGGAAGAAATTTTTCAACAGACTTTCCTTCGGATTCTTCCCGCGCTGTGATAGTAAACGAAAATTTTGTAAAAAAAGCAGGATGGAAAGAACCTGTAGGGCAGGAACTAATTATCAATGAAAATGAAAAATACAAGGTTGTAGGGGTGGTAAAAGATTATCACTTCTCAGCATTGAAAGAGGAAATAGTGCCGGAAGTACTTAGTATGAAAGGGCCTGATGGTTATGGGATGGCATACATAAAAATAAAGCCAAATCGCGAAACGGCCAGCTTACAGCATATTGAAAAGATTTTCAAAAAATTGTTCCCCTTAAATCCATTCTCATTCACATTTAAAGACCAGGAGAACCTGAAAAATTATGAAGCGGAAGCCAAGTGGAAACAAATTCTGTTATTCGGCGCTGCTCTTACCATTTTTATTTCATGTATTGGTTTGTTTGGTTTGTCTGTATTATCTGCTGAAAAAAGAACAAAGGAAATCGGCATCCGGAAAGTATTGGGCGCCTCTGTCGGTATTATAGTAACTATTTTGTCAAAGGATTTTTTGAAGTTAGTAGCAATTGCCTTGTTGGTTGCCATGCCCCTTTCATGGTTGGCCTCAAGCAGCTGGCTTGAGAACTATCCCTACCGCATAACACTAAGCTGGTGGATGTTTGCAGTATCCTGTTTAATAGTAATATTGATTGCGTTGGCTACAGTAAGTTTCCAGGCGATAAAAGCAGCGGTGGCTAATCCTGTAAAGAGTTTAAGAACGGAGTAAGCCCCGACCCTAAAGGGAGGAGAGAACTTATTCTTAAAACCGAAAAAGAGTGTAAAAGATTGAAATCGCCAACTTACTACTTAAAACTTATAACTTAAAACTTAAAACTTAAGACTTAAAACGTACAACTTAATCCTTGAAAATATGTTTAAAAATTATTTTAAAACAGCCTGGCGAAATCTTTTGAAAAACAGATTTTATTCGGTGATTAATATTGCTGGTTTAACTATAGGACTGGCTATTGGCATTCTGATTTTGCTTTGGGTACAGGATGAATTAAGTTTTGACAGCTTTTATCATAAAGCAAAAGATATTTACCAGGTAAACAGCTATCTTGGTACAGGCAGCAGCAAGCAGGCTTCGAACTTTTCGCCAGGACCAATTGCTCAATATGCAAAAAGTGAGGTTCCTGGTGTAGTTAATGCGGTGAGGATTATGGGTAGTAATGATTATGCTGTTTTTACCTATCGGAAAAAGGTATTTAAAGCTACGAAGATGGGTTATACAGACCCTTCCATTTTTCAAATACTTGATTTAAATTTATTACAGGGGAATTTGCAAAAGCCTTTTCCTGATGACCAATCCGTTATCCTGACTGAAGCTACTGCAAAAAAATATTTTGGAGAGGAAAATCCGATAGGAAAAATTATTGAGGGAGACCAGAAAGATAATTTTACGGTTTGCGGTGTAGTACAAAGTTTTCCTGAGAACTCAAGTATTCAGTTTGACATGCTTTTTCCTCTTTCTATTTTTGCTAAAGAGTATGATGGCAAAGGCGCCTGGAAATCGATGGATGCAGATTGGGGTAACTTTAATTTTATTACTTATTTGGAATTACAACCAGGAACATCTGTTCAAAGTGTTACCAATCGGCTTACTCAAATTAACCTAAAAAATGACCGGAATGCTAAACCTGCTGCACCTGATTACCAGGCCTATCGCCTGCAACCCATCACCGAAACGCACTTGTATCAGGCAGATGGAACACCATCAGGCATGCAAACGGTAAAAGTTTTTCTTGTTGTAAGCATCCTTATTTTACTTATTGCCTGCATTAATTATGTTAACCTTTCCACTGCACGTTCTATTGTTCGGGCAAAAGAAGTTAGCATACGCAAAATTATAGGTGCACAAAAAATGCAATTGTTTTTCCAGTTTATTATAGAATCTGTTATCTTCTTTAGTTTTTCACTGGTATTGGCTTTTTTACTGGTTGCCTTACTAATGCCTTTTTATAATCAACTGTCAGGAAAAAATATGCACCTTAATTTACTTCATTCAGATGTTTGGAAGGTTGTTCTGATAACTGCTGCCGGAACTTTGCTGGCATCTTCCGTTTATCCTTCGCTCCTGCTTACTTCTTTTGAACCGATAAAGGCATTAAAAGGTAAGCTAAGCTTAGGTGTCGGCAATACAACTTTCCGCAAAGTATTAGTTACCACTCAATTTGTTTTTTCGGTTATGCTGATTATTGGTACGCTTGTTATTGGCCGACAACTAAAATATATCCGTGAGAAAGATCCGGGGTACCAGCGCGATCAGGTTTTCTCTTTTATTATGAGAGATATAATGCATGATCATATTGAAGCAGTAAAAACCGAATTACGAAATACTCCTGGAATTGTTGCCGTAGCTGCTGCCTCTGGTTCTAATTTAGTTCGTAACCGGAATACTACCGGTGGGGTTGACTGGGATGGCAAAGATCCAAATAATGCTTTTATTGTTAGCCATTTAGGAGTTGATGAGAGTTTTATCCCAATGATGAAACTAAAACTTAAGGCAGGAACTAATTTTACAGGCTCCAAATTAGACACCGCACATTATCTGCTTAATGAAACTGCTGTAAAGATGACGGGCATTAAAAACCCGATTGGCAAACGATTCAAACTTCAGGAAACTGAAGGAACTATCATTGGCATTATAAAAGATTTCAATTTTGCATCTTTAAAAGAAGCCATAAAGCCTTCTGTAATTTATTATCAGCCCAATGGCTATCGTTTATACATTAAAACCACAGGTAAAGATGCGGCCAAAGCAATTGCGGGAGTAAACAAAATATGGAAGCAATATAATCCTGGTTTTGACTTTGAGTACACTTTTTTGGATGATGATTATGCGAATTTGTATAAATCAGATCAGCGAACCGGCACTTTATTTAATATTTTTTCGGCTATTGCTATCCTTATTTCCTGTTTAGGTTTGTTTGGATTAGCAACTTACACTGCCCAAATCATGACCAAAGAGATAGGCATCCGTAAAGTTTTAGGCGCTAGCGTAAGCAGTATTGTAACCTTGGTTTCCAAAGACTTTTTTATGCTGATTTTGCTGGCTATAATCATTGCATCACCCCTTGCTTATTTTGCCGCTCAGAAATGGTTGGAAAATTTTGCATATCGCATTAATATCAGCTGGTGGATGTTTGCTTTAGCCGGAAGCTTAGCTATTGTAATAGCTTTAATTACTATCAGCTTTCAGGCGATAAAAGCAGCGGTGGCAAACCCCGTAAAGAGTTTGAGAACAGAATAGAACCACGATTTATCGGAGGTGGAGAGAGATTAGGATGAGAAAAATTCATAGATGTCTTTATTCTTAAAAATACTTTGTTTATCCCGGTACCAAATAAAAAAATACAAACCAACATATGAAGCATATAATTATCGTACTAACCATCTTTTCTCTATCGGCCTGTACAAATAATCATCGTAAAACTCGTACGGAAAAAATAGATGATAACAATAAGACTGTGAAAATTAAAGATGATGGCCAAACAATGCGTATTGAAGTAAAAATAAAAAATACTGAAGTACCTGTTGACTATGATAAAAGTTTTGATGTGAGAAATATGAACGAAAAACAGATAGAAAAACTAAAAGACAAAATTCTTGACTCGCTGTATAAAATGCAATAAGTGGTACTCTAACTTTTTAAATTTATAAAATGCTTAAAAATTATTTCAAAACATTGCTCAGAAATATGCAGAAAAACAAATTGCATACTGTCATTAACGTCATTGGAATGGCTGTCGCATTTACATGCAGCATTCTTTTACTGCTTTTTGTATATCAGCAGTTTTCTTTCAATAAGTTTCACGCTAACGTAAGCAGGTTATACCAGGTTTACAACTCTTATAGCGGCCCCGAGGGTATAGAGACCACCAGAGAGATGGGTTATCCCGTTGCTCCCACATTGAAAGCCGAAGGCATCGGTATTGAAAAAGCAACACGGTACAAATATGGCGGACGTGGCGTAAAATATAAAAACAAAGAGCTTGAGATTCAGGTAAGTTTTGTAGACAATGATTTTTTTAGCATGTTTTCATTTCCGGTTGTTAAGGGCAATAAGGCTAATCCGTTAGCTGATTTGGGGAATGTTGTGATAAGTGAAGATGCAGCCGGGAAAATATTTGGCAAAGAAAATCCGATTGGTAAAAGAATTAGCATCAACGTCGGAGGCGAATGGAAATCGTTAATAGTATCGGCCGTTCTGAAAAATTTTCCCGATAACTCGTCTATGCAATATGATGTATTAGCAAGGCCTGAAATCAGTCCTGATTATACAGGTAGCAAAGATAAGTGGGATAGTCATCACCATTCCGTTTATGTACAATTATCAGCTACTGCAACAAAGGCGCAGACAGAGCGGCAATTACGCAATTTCATAAAAAAATACACTCCAAGTGATGGAACTTCTGAAAAAAGTAAAGGCTATAAACCTGATGAGAACGGTGACATGTCTTCCATGCGTTTATCGCCTTTTGCAGACATTCATTTTGCATCCATTGGCGACCATCAGGAAATGAGTAAGTCTCTTTTGTATGTTATTATGCTGGTTAGTTTTGTTATCATTATCATTGCCTGTTTCAATTTTATCAACCTCAATATTGGCTTGTCTTTTACTCGTACAAAAGAGATGGGCATCAGAAAATGTCTTGGCGCAGGCAAGCGGCAAGTCTGGCTGCAGATATGGGGAGAAAGTTTATTTATAGTTTTAATTGCAATGATTATTGGTATAATTTCCATCATCTCATTATTACAATATCTTCATCAAACGACTCAGCTCAGGCTAAGCAGTGCATTGCTTTACCAGCCATCTGTTGTATTTATTTTATTGGCTATTCTGTTAGTTGTATCATTTATTGCTTCCGGTTATCCATCTTTTATAATGGGTAAATTAAAAACGGTGGAAATTTTAAAAGGCAAAATATCATTAAAAAAACCTGGTTTGTTTCGTAATGCACTTATAGTAGCGCAATTTGCAATTGCCTGTGTGTTTATCTGCAGTACTATTATCATTTACCAACAATTTCAACATTTACGCAGCGCGCCCTTAGGATACAATCCTTCATCAATAATAAGCATTCCAATACACAACCAGGCCGAGGGAAAAAAGATTGTTGCTCAAATGCGTATGAGACTTTCTTCTCAATCGTCTATTTCAAGCGTAACGGGCTCTTCTGTTAATCTTGGTGTAGGTCTCGATCATGCAACCACCAAAGCAAGCTTAGGCTTTGATTATAACGGAAAGCATATTAATACCAACTGGATTACTGCTGACTACGATGTTTTGAAAACATTAAATATTATACCCAAAGAAGGACATGATTTCTCAACTGCATACGCAGCGGACAGCAGCAATGCTATTATTGTAACGGAGAGTATGGCAAAACAGCTTTCAGATAAAAATGTAGCCGGATTATCATTTTATACAGATAGCAGCCAGCCAAAATTAACTGTTGTCGGCGTTATTCCCGATTTCCATTTATACTCTATGCATGAAAAACCTGAACCTTTATCAATAGCGTTAAGCAGCAATAATATGCTTACTTATATTCTTATAAGAGTAAATACCCAAAATACATCAGCAACAATGAACCTGGTAAAAGCAGCTTATGCCCAGACAGAACCCGGAGCAGAATTTAAAGGGTCTTTTGTAAATGAAAATACAGAACGCTGGTATGCCAACGAGCAAATGCTTTCTAAAATGTTTTCTATTGCCGCATTGGTTGCTATTGTACTATCCTGTATGGGATTATTTGGAATTGCCTTTATCGTAATTAAACAACGGGTAAAAGAAATAGGCGTAAGAAAAGTATTAGGTGCATCTGTGGGCAACGTAGCAGTGCTTGTTACCAAAGAATTTATCAAACCGGTGCTGTTAGCTGTGTTGATAGCTACACCTATAGCATGGTGGGCGATGGGCAAATGGCTGCAGGATTTTGACTACCGCATAACAATTCAATGGACGATATTTTTAGCAGCAGGTTTTGTAGCTGTATGTATTGCAATCGCAACGGTAGCTTCTCAGGCAATAAAAGCAGCAATCGCGAATCCGGTAAAGAGTTTGAGAACGGAGTAAGCCCCGACCCTAAAGGGAGGAGTAAGATGTGGTTTTATTGGGGTCTTTACTGTAACTATTGGTAAAGAATTTATACAAAAACCAAAAAAGAGTGTAAAAAGATTGAAATCGCCAACTTATAACTTAAAACTTACTACTTAAAACTTACTACTTAAAACTTAAAACTTACAACCTACAACTTACTACTTAAAACTCCCCTCATGATAAAAAGTTATTTCAAAGTTGCCTGGCGTACTCTTACAAAAAATAAGCTTTACAGCTTTATAAACTTAG
>CAXSDW010000110.1:0-10994 GCA_964236235.1 uncultured Chitinophagaceae bacterium | reverse complement strand
TAAACTATTATCTGCCATGTTATTTGTTTTTAAAAAATAAATCCCGGCTTTAATTTTTAGCCGTGACTTCTACATTTTTATACTGGAATTCATCTCCCTCTTTTGTTAACTTAAGTGAAACTTAATCATTACCCTTCAATATAACTGCAACGTAAGTACCCGAACAATAAGAACTTCCTATTTGTGATGTGCCGTTAGCATCAATAACAAAGTAATTAACTTACAAATTTCGTATTCATCTAAGTCATATTGCGGGTTGCCCTAATCTTTAATTCATTCCAATCCTAATTACATCAACCGGTAAAATATTCCCAGCAAAACGGCGCATAAACAAATTAATTTAAAAAAATAAAAAAGAAATTTGCGTAATTTAAAAGTTACATATATATTTGTGTAACCTAAAAGTTACCTATTATGACAAAGAGCATTTATCACCAATTTTTCTTCCCTCACCAGCCTGAATTAGTTTGGGAATATTTAACGAAAGCTGAATTAATGCAACAATGGCTGATGCCTAATGATTTTCTTCCAATCGTGGGGCACGACTTTGAATTTAGAACAAAACCAATACCCAGTCTTGACTTAGATGGTATTTTCTATTGTAAGGTGCTGGAAATTATTCCTTATAAAACCCTTACTTATTCGTGGAAAGGCGGACCGGGCAACAGACAAATTGCCTTTGACACAATTGTTGTTTGGACATTAAATTCAAAAGATAACGGTACAGAACTCTTGCTGGAACAGAGCGGATTTAAAGAACAAGAAAACTTTAGTATTTACTTAGCTATGACTGATGGCTGGAAGAAAAACATTGAAAAAATTTCTAAGCTGATAAACGAAGCAAAGCATGGCACAGCAAACGCTTGATACCTTCCAGGTAATCGCCGACCCCAGCAGAAGGCAAATATTAAAACTTCTTTCAAAAGATAGTTTAACGATTAATGCCTTGGCAGAAAACTTTGATATGAGCCGGCCTGCTGTTTCAAAACACATAAAAATATTGTACACCGCAGGGTTTATTTCTATCCGGGATATTGGCAGAGAAAGGCATTGCCTGCTTAAACAAGATGGATTTAGTGAGCTGCAGGAGTGGATTAACTTCTTTGATAAATTCTGGACGTCCAAACTAAAAAAATTAGAAGGTCTTTTAAACGAAAAATCAAAATAAACAAAAATCAAACAAAATGGAGGAGCAAAATTACAGTGCCATCATTACTGTAAACAGTACAGCACAAGAAGCATTTAAAGCAATCAACAGCGTTTCAAAATGGTGGGCAGAAAATGTAGAAGGCAATTTGCAAAATCTCAATGATGTTTTTACTGTACGGTTCGGAGAAACTTTTGTAACCTTTAAAATTGTTGAACTTGTTCCCGACAAAAAAGTAGTGTGGCTTGTTACGGATTGTTACCTGCATTGGCTTAACAACAAAAAAGAATGGAAAGACACCAAAATAAGTTTTACAATTTCAACCAATAACAATTCAACTCAAATTGATTTTACACACATTGGTTTAGTTCCCGAAACAGAATGTTATGATAATTGTGTAAAAGGATGGGATCAATATATAAAGGGAAGTTTGTTCAAATTAATAACAGAAGGAAAAGGTATGCCTGTAAAGAAAAAGGACATTGTATCGGTTGATAATTAGGTAAAAACGAGGTGCTATAAAAGGTAATAAATTTCAATTTTAAATGCTTTTTAGTAATATCCTTTTACTCATTAAAACACTGATAACTTAAAAGTTGGCATGTGAAAAATACACAAGCTAAATAGCCTGCTTTGCCTTTAGCTCAAGATATTTATTGATTGAATTAATGGTCAACTGTTCGGGAGGTGTTAAAATAGAAAGTATTCCATACTGCTGCAACTCTTTGGCAATAAGTCTTTTTTCAAATGCAAACTTTTCGGCTATTGTTTTGGTGTACACTTCTTCAATTGTATTAGCCGGTGTTGTAAGCAATGTTTTCAGTTCGGTATTTTCAAAAAAAACAATAAGAAGCAAATGATGCTCAGCTATTTTTCTTAAGTAAGATAAGTGCCGGCGCATACCACTCATTGATTCAAAGTTGGTGAATACAACTACCAGGCTTCGCTGGTTTATTTTTCTTCGCAGCATTATGTATAACTTTTCAAAATCACTTTCCAGGTAGCGGGTTTTCTGGTTGTATAAAACCTCCAGTATCAACTGCATTTGCGTAGCCTTTTTATTGGCAGGAAGAAATGTTCCTATTTGTTCACTGAATGTTATAATTCCCGCTTTGTCCTGTTTGTTGAGTGCTACATTACTTAACACCAAAGAAGCGTTAATTGCATAATCAAGTAAACTTAAACCGTTGAAAGGCATTTTCATTAAGCGGCCTTTATCAATAACACAATAAACCTGCTGGCTTTTTTCATCAGTAAAATTATTTACCATCGGCTGCCCTTTACGGGCTGTTGCTTTCCAGTTCAATGTGCGGTAATCATCGCCGGCAACATATTCTTTAATCTGCTCAAACTCCATGCTATGGCCAATCCTGCGTATCTTCTTTACGCCAAGATCGCTTAACCTGTTGCTTATTGCCATTAGCTGGTATTTGCGCATTTGCAGGTAAGAAGGATAAACAGCAACATCAGCAGCCTGGTTAAATTTATAGCGCCTGCTTATTAAGCCTATGTTATTTTTTATAAACAAATTTATTGTTCCAAAATTATATACACCTCTTTTTACCGGCCTTAAATTGTATGTTATTAAAGAATGTTCGCCGGGTTTTACAATTGTTTTAAAAAGTATATCTCTTCTTTGAAACTGGTAAGGTATTTCGTCTATAATCTCTGCTTTTATTTTAAAACGATACCTGTTCTCTACATAAATAATTACCTCATTATTATCTCCATTGCTAAATCTTTCAGCATGTGTGCGTGTGCTGAATATTCCTTTGCTTTTAGAGAACAACAATAAATAATCCATTAGCAGAAATACAAATAGCGCCAATAAAGCAAAGTAAGGAATAATGCCCAGCCATGCTAAAAAGAAACGGCATAAAAACAACATAGAGCATACGGTGATTACTGCGTTCCAGCGGGTAGTAAAAAACAGCGGGCTTATATAATGTGACCAAAACTTTTTCAAAAGAATAAAATTTATTAGCGCGGCACTTCAATTTTTTTAATGATGCTTTGAATAATATCATCAGCAGTGCTGCCTTCCATTTCTTTTTCAGGAGTTAATAAAATACGGTGGCGGAGAACAGATGGCAACACTTTTATAACATCATCAGGTGTTACAAAAGATCTTCCGCTCATGGCAGCTATTGCTTTTGAACTTTTAAGCACAGCTACCGAAGCTCTCGGAGAACCGCCAAGGTACAGCGTTTTATTATTTCTTGTTTCATAAATCAGTTCGGCTATGTAACGCATTACTTTTTCTTCAACATTTAATCCCGCAGTAATGCTTCTGTAATGGTTGATCTGTTCTGCATTTAATACCGGGTTTACTTCTTTAGTAAAATGAGTTGTTTTGCCACTGTGCGTATATTGCAGTATTATTAATTCTTCATCCAGTGTTGGATATTTTACTTCTATTTTAAAAATAAAACGGTCTAATTGTGCTTCCGGCAAGCGATAAGTTCCTTCCTGCTCAATAGGGTTTTGTGTGGCAAGAACAAGAAAAGGCGGAGGCATCGGATAAGTAATTCCATCATAAGTTATCTGCCTTTCTTCCATTACTTCAAACAGGGCGGCTTGTGTTTTAGCGGGCGAACGGTTAATCTCATCTATCAAAACAATGTTGCTGAAAATGGGGCCATTTCTAAAAGCAAAGGAACCTGATTGCGGGTTAAAAACAGAAGTACCGATTACATCGCTTGGCATAAGGTCAGGAGTAAATTGTATGCGGCTAAATGGTACATCTATGCATCTTGCCAGCAGCTTTGCTGTTAGTGTTTTGGCCACACCAGGCACACCTTCAATCAATACATGGCCATCAGCTAAAATAGCTGCCAGTAAAAGATCTATCATATTTTCCTGGCCCACTATAACTTTTGCTATCTCATGTTTCACATTTTTAATAGCATCACTTAACTGCCCGATTTCAATAGTAACAGGTTCTGGCTGAAAATCCATTTTTAAATTTGTTTATAAAAATTATCAATGCGGTTATCCATCGTTAAAAGTAAGAGATCGCTTACTTCATATTCTGTTTTAACCTGGTTTAATATATTAACTAATTCGGTTATTTGCTGTATGGCAATGCCGCTTTTCCTGGCCAGTTGTTCTGTAAAATTTTCATCCATTTCAGTTGTAGATATATAAAACCGCTGGCGCACAAAATCAAGAAAATAACTTAGCTTTTTTTGCGCAATGCTGCTGTTGTCTTTTTGATTAAAATACACATTAGATACAGTTTGTATAAAATCCAGGCTGGTGTTTTTTAAAGGAGATATAACCGGTATAATCCTTTGCCTGCGCTTAATTTCAAACAGCACATAAATAATCAAGCCTGTCACAGCAACACGCAATGCCCAGCGTAAATATTCATTCTTTAAAAAGAAACGCAGTGGTGTTGCTGCTTCTTGTTCTCCTTTAGAATATTCATCCCAATAAATCTTGGAAACATTGGCCGGCACATAAGAAAGTGCCCTGGCAGTATATGTTGCATTGTTTAAAAACAACATAAAATAATTGCTGAAACAAACGGGCGCAGCATGCACCAGTAAAGCGCCTTTGCCATAATTTATTTTTATAAAGTTTGGCTGATCTTTATCATTTACACCTAATACAATTGTTTTTGCCGTATCAAGTTTCGAGAAATACTGATCCATCGTTAAACTTAAAAAGGTAAAAGGTTTTGCAGATCTTAATAAAGGATTTACAAAATTTACAGCAGTTGAATCTTTGTTATACATTGAAAATCGTACATTAACTACAAGCGCCAAAGAATCTAAAAAGCGCTTATTAAAATTGCTTGCAGCAACAACTACATAATTACCCTGCTTCACATAATTCATCAATTCCTGGTAATCATATTTAGATGGCGTAAAGGAAGGCGTAAGTATAAGGTAAGCGGTATTTTTTTCTTTACTATTATTTAACTGGTTGTACACAGGTAAATCATATGAGCGTATAACTGCACCTGGAAAAAGATCTTTAATCTGGTTGTATACAATGTAGCCGCCGTAAGGGTTTTTGTCATTTTTGCTTATGGTAATTGTCCAGTCTGCAGGCTTTGGCTTATTCAATTCCGCAATTATATACAGAAGAAATAATAGAGAAAAAATGATGATTAAATTTTTATAGCCTTTCACTATACCTGGTTATTAAATTGTTGAAACTGCCGCCTTATATCTAAAAATTGTTCTTTGCTTACCTGTTTTTCTCCATACCAGATATATTCAAAATCAAACGTAAGTTTTGTGAACATATCATTGAATGATTTAGCACTTATCTCAGTAAGGTAATCAGTGTTGGTTTTGTTTATACGCCATTCTATGTATCCTTTATCAGAAAGTTTTTTTAACGCCTGTAAATATTGTAAACGGGTAGCCAGCCTGTAATTGCCATTATTTATTGCCTTTTCAATTTCATCATCAAATGATATCTGGTGAATATCAGTTTGTGATAAAGTATATGCCTGAAGAGCTTTACTGCTTCTGCCAAACAAACCATCTTTGTCCATTCCGGTTATCTTAAATACAAAAAAAACGATCACCATTATTGCCAGTATAAGAAGAATTGACCATGTTGTTACTCTCCCGCTTTTTGTATTTAGTAACTGGTGTACTTTCCACCAAAACCAATCCCAGAACTTGTCCCAAAGGCTCAGGGGCGGTTCAATGGATTTGCTGTACTGAAAGTCTTTATTGCTTTTTAATTCTTTTAAAGCCTCACTATTGAATGAACGAGGACTTATAAAAGTAGTATCGCGTTTCAATTTTGTTTGCGATAATACACAGGTGTAAGAAATAAGCAACAGTAAAAAGCACAGCCAATACTTCATTAAAATTGTTCTTGGATATTATCAAAATTCTGCGTGTCGCCACCAATTGAATCCAGTCTTCTCATCATGCCGGTACCATCATACTTTTCAGAGAGAGTAAAATAATGCAGCGTGACAGAAACATAATAAACTATATAAAAAATGAAACTGAAAATATTGAGCACAGAAGTTACAATGCCTACAGTTGTGCCGATATTTTTTGTAGTGAAATAAGAGATGAGCCCCGCAACGCCGCCTACAATTGCAGAAATAATGCCACCTGCAAAAGCTGAGATCAGGTAGGTTAAAAAATATATCCCGAGTGACATCCAAAAGTTATTTTTTATTAGCCTGAAGCACCGGTTATAGGCTCCGCCAAATGATTGGTCTTCCATAATTAATATTGCAGAAAAAGGAACAAACACTACAGCAAAGTAAACTCCCGGGGCAAGGCACAGCATAAATCCCACAACGGTGAGTAAGGCCAAAGGGATAGAATAAAAAAACACTTTAAAAAAGTATCTTTTAAATATTTCCCATACTTCATTGATGGCAGGGGTTACGCCATTCTTTACTGCATAAACTTTGATGTAGCTTATAACTGCTACCTGCATAGCTACATAATTTAGCCAGCTAAAAAACAGTACCATAAAATAACTTCCATTAATCATATAAAAAGGTGAAATGGCAGTTGTATTTCGCCTGTTTAATATCTCTTCAAATACGCTGCCCCATTGGCTTTGGTAGATGCCGGTTAGCACCGCTGATGTTAACATAAATATCCCTGCAATACCAAGAAAGCAGGTTAAAAGCGGTTTCAAATTTTGCCGGATAAAGAGAATAGTATCATTTAAATTCTCACTAAAGTCTCTTATTTTTCTAAGCTCAACTTTTTGCTCAGCCATGTTGTAAAATTTTGTGATTCATGATTAATATTTGATTGTAATGTTGCATTAATTCTTTTATGCAAACGAATTGGATATAGCACAAAGTACCAAATAATAAACACAAGGCTGGCTGATAAAATACCAAGGCTTATCCATAAAGGCATGTTACTGTACCGTGTTACAAATCCTTCAAAAAATGCTGCTGTGATAAATACAGGTATCAAGCCTATCACGATTTTTAACCCGTCTTTACCTCCGCGTAAAATTGATTCAGTTCTGCTAAATGTGCCCGGAAATAATATGCTGTTACCAAGTATCAATCCTGCTGCTCCGGCAATTACAATTGACCATATTTCTAAAGTTCCATGTATAAAAACAACTGTGATGCTTTTGAAACCCAATCCTTTTGAGAAAAAATAATATTCAAAAGAACCAAGCATTAATCCATTTTTAAACAGTTGTATAATTGTTCCGACAGATAAAAAAACGCCCAGCACATAAGTTATAAATGCAACAGCAATATTATTAAAAGCTATCAGTACAAACATATTTAATTGCCCGCTTTGCTTGTACACGGCAAAAGGATCACCTTTTTCAATAAATTCATTTGTCATATTTACATAATCATTTCCCAGTATAAGCCTTATAAAATCGTGATCATATTTTGCCGATATAACACCGATACTGCAAAACACTAAAAAGAAAACCAGTGCCCACGTAAATTGCTTATGGTATTGTTTAAATAAAAAAGGAAGTTCAAATTGCCAGAAGTTCCATATCCTGGACGACTTTTCTTTTTTGTTTTTATAAATGCTTTGATGAAACAATGATGTAAGCCCGTTAAGATACTTGCTGGTATTGCTTTTGGGGTAAAATGTTTTACTGTACGACAGGTCATCTGTAAGTTCAATAAAGCGATCTGCAAGAAGGTCTGCATGCTGGCCTTGTTTAATTTCAGCTTCATACTGTTTCCATTTATCAGTATTTTGCTTAAGAAATTGCGCTTCTCTCATAATTAATTGTTGAGTTGTGTAAAATAACGGAGATTTATTTGCACTTGTTTAGCCAATAAAAGTTTTATCAGAACTTACATTTAAAGATGAATACAATCAGCATCACTACTTCTCAAAATATTGAACTGGAGTATGAGCTTGGTAGTTTAGGTGATAGAATTATCGGCAGGCTTTTAGATTTTCTTGTGCTGATAGGCTATTGCGTTATAATATTTGCAGTAATTGGTTTTGGAAATTTGGGAAGATTTATGGAAAACAATGCCTGGTTCATTGTACTGTTTATCGCTTTCCCTGTAGTGTTTTACGATCTTTTATCAGAGATCTTTTTAAATGGGCAAAGCCTTGGCAAAAAAATAATGGGCATTAAAGTTATAAGCCTCAGTGGCAGCCAGGCAAGCTTTAGCCAGTACCTTATTCGCTGGCTTTTCAGGATTGTTGATTTCAGTTTTTCAGGAAGCCTTGTTGCTTTAATAATGGTTGCTGCATCAGAAAAAAAACAACGGCTTGGTGATCTTATTGCCGGTACTGTACTTGTAAAAACGAAGCCACGAACACAAATTACTGATACAATATATAATCCCGTACAGCAGGAAAATTACCAGGTAATATATCCTGAAGTTATTAATTTGAAAGACACAGATGTACAATTAATAAAAGAGATTTTAAAGAATGTAAACGAAGGTGGAAATCCTGCGATTGCATTTCAGGCGCAGCAAAAAATAGAACAGGTTTTAAACATCCGCAGCCGCCACCAAGATGCAAAGAGCTTTTTAAACACAGTGCTGGTTGATTATAATTATCTTACTTCAAGGTTATAAATTTTTATCCTGAATTTAAAAGTTGTGCTGATTAGGGTTAACTAATTGCATGTGGCGCAAGTAAATTAAATGGATAAAAAGGAAGGTTTCTTACTATCCAGAAAAGTACCACTACAGCAAGTAAAACCTTTACAAAGAATGTTGAATAAAATATTTTTTGTATTAATTTTTCTTTTCTAAAAACATTGATAACTGCAATTATAAACGAGTAAAGCAGTAAAGGCAGGCATACTATAAATAATGAATTATAGTTTATTGCCTGCCACAGGTCTCCATGAAGTAGTGATGAGAAAGCCCGCTGGGAGCCACATCCGGGGCAATACAATCCTGTTATAGAATAAAATATGCACCTGGGAAAAATTGATGAATTACGGGCATCAACAAAAAAATATACAATCATCAGCAACAATAATGTTGTTGTGATCAACAAGGTTTTTATTAATGATTTGTTTGTTGTCACTAATAACTTCCTTGACGACGTGACATCCAAAATGCTGCTCCGCCAAAAAGGAAAATAAAAATAAGGTATGCTACTGTAAGACCGATGCCTGTGAAAAAAGCAATTTTCGTCCATTTACCTGCATCTTTTGAAGCTTGTAGTGCGCCGGCATAATCGCCTGCCTGGTATTTACTATTTACCTGGGCAGCAAACACAATACCTGCAATGCCAAAGGGCAAACAGCAAAATAAAGTTGTAAGTATAGATTCCACTAACCAGTTTTTAGGTTTTGGTTCCGGAAGTTGAGATTGAAGAGGACTTTCCATTTTTAGAATTTTTATTAAGTATTAAAAATTTCACAACATACAAAAAACCCTGCGATTAATTATAGTTTAATTAAGTTGCTAAAATCATTTTGTAAGTCTCCACAAATGCCTGCAAATGCACCAATGTGCTGCAAGAATTATATTTAAAATCCAATTTAATATTTTTATAACTCTATTTTTAATTACCAGCTATATTAACGTAACTGCATAAACCGGAGATAAAATGAAAACTTTATTTACTTCCCTGCTTTTACTTTGTGCTTACTCAATTTATGCGCAGCCGGATGTTCCTCATCCATCTGCTGCACAATTAAAATGGCAGGATATGGAATTTTATCTCTTCACACATTTTGGCCCAAACACATTTACTGACCTTGAATGGGGTAAAGGTACAGAGCATGAAGAAGTTTTTAATCCAACACAATTAGATTGCAGGCAATGGTGCCGGATTGCAAAAGCAGCAGGAGCCAAAGGCATTATTATCACTGCAAAACACCACGATGGCTTTTGCTTATGGCCCAGTAAATATTCCACACATACCGTGGCGCAAAGTAAGTGGAAGAATGGTAAAGGAGATGTGTTACGGGAACTGTCTGAAGCTTGCAGAGAATATAATTTAAAGCTTGGTATTTATCTTTCTCCATGGGATCGCAACCATCCAAAATACGGAACTGATGAATACAATAATGTGTTTGTAAATATGATGAAAGAAGTGGTATCCCGCTATGGGCCATTGTTTGAATTTTGGTGGGATGGTGCAAATGGTGAAGGCCCGAATGGAAAAAAACAAATTTATAACTGGCACCGTTTTGAGCAAACCATGAGAAACATTGCAGCCAACACACCTGTGTTTAGTGATATTGGCCCTGGCATACGTTGGGTAGGAAATGAGAAAGGATTTGCAGGAACCACTAACTGGAATTTGTTAGATACAGCAGGCTTTACACGTGGCGCCGGGGCGCCGCCAACTGATACACTCAACAGTGGAAATGTAAACGGCAAAAACTGGATACCGGCAGAATGTGACGTTAGCATAAGACCTGGTTGGTTTTATCATGAAAGTGAAGATGAGAAAGTAAAATCACCTGCGGAGCTATTTCAATTATATTTAAAATCTGCAGGCAGAGGAGCAAATTTATTATTGAATGTTCCGCCGGACAGGAGAGGACTGATCAATGAACATGACAGCGTTGCTTTAATGAAATTTAGAAAATTAAGGGAGAAAAGCTTTAGATATAACCTTGCAACAAAGGCCATAAAAGAAAAGCTCAATCATAATAAAATAATTTCAAAACAATTATTTGCTGATGGAAATTTACAAACTTTTGAAAGAGATGATGATCTGCAAAACACTGCATATTTATTAAAGTATAATTCTCTGCAAAAAGTGAATTGTATTGTTTTGAATGAAGCAATAAAGTACGGACAAAATGTGAGTAGTTTTACTGTAGAATTGAGGGATAATAAAAATATTATTCAAAAGATTAATGGAACAACGATAGGCAGAAAACGTATCATTACATTTCCTGCGCAAAATGTAAATGAGATCAAACT
>CAXSDW010000109.1:0-11184 GCA_964236235.1 uncultured Chitinophagaceae bacterium | reverse complement strand
TGCCTTACTTTATACATGTTTAAACAATTGATTGTTTATTTCTTCGCTTTTGTATTTGAAGAAGCAGTCATCTGAAATAACAATACATCATGAGGTGGTACAATTGCCCGCAAAGGCTTTTGGGTATTTCCTTCATTTTTTTTAGTCCACAAATTGCGAATATTATAATTAGTAAGAGAAGTATTAAGCTGCGCTTTTGAAAGTGTATCGTTTATTATTTCATTTTTCCAATTGAATTCAACAGGTTTCGGTGTAAGGCTTTTATTTAAAAAACAGATTGCCCAGCTTCCGTTCCTTAAAGGTTTAAGCCACGTTTGCAAGCTGTCTTTATCAGCATATATAAAGGCCTCAACACCCAATGAATCCTGATCAACACTTATTACTTCCTTATTGGTTAATATCTCATTGGTCTCTTTTGTCATCTTTGTAATATCATTGCCTGCAATTAGCGGAGCAGCTAACATACACCACATTGAAAAGTGAGCTCTGTTCTCACTTTGCGTTAGTCCGTTACCAACTTCAAGCATATCAGGATCGTTCCAATGGCCCGGACCTGCATATTTTCTTATGTTTTTTTGCAGATCAATTATTGTAGTTACACCAAGTGCCGACCAATCTCCGATTTTTTTAACGCCATTGAAAACATTACCAATGTCTCCCGTTGTGCGCCACAAATGGCCAACACTGTCAGCCCATTCCCATGGCTTGTTTGAGCCCCATTCGCACAGGCTGAATATAATAGGACGGCCGGTTTTAGCAAGCGCTTTACTCATGGTACCATAAGCTTCTTTTGCATTTATACCATCAGCATAACACCAGTCAAACTTTAAATAATCAACACCGTGAGATGCATAATAGCGTGCATCCTGGTACTCATAACCTCTCGTACCAGGATAACCTGCACATGTTTTCGTTCCTGCACAATTATATAATCCAAACTTCAATCCTTTTGCATGTACATAATCAGCAACTACGGTAATTCCATGTGGAAATTTTGCAGGATCAGCCACAAGGTTACCTGTGCTGTCTCTTTCCATAGCCATCCAACCATCGTCTAAAACAAGGTAAGTATAACCTGCATCTTTCATACCTGACGATACCATAACATCTGCGGTCTGCATTATCAGCTGATCATTGATTTTTGTTTGAAATGTGTTCCAGCTATTCCAACCCATAGGTGGTGTTAGAGCAAGACCTTGCATTTTTTGTGCACTTGCATTTACACATAAAATCATTAATATTAAAAACCCAGGTTTAATTTTTTTCATAAAGATTTATTTCAAGATTTTCAATTGAGTAATTTTTTTAAAAAGCCTGATAATTCATTTGCCATTAACTGGTGTTGCGCCATATCAGGAAAACAAATAATAAAATCTTAAAAATCAGAATATTCCGTAGAGTGCATTAATATGCTATCAATATGAGAAACAGAAAATTTGTTTTCATTCTCAGGCCTTGCTGAAACGTCTTTCCATTGCGCATCATCTCCAAAAGCTTTCCATCCTGCATCTCTTTTTTCAACACTTTCAAAGATAGGCATGTACATAAAGTTTGGCATACGACTGCCCGATACAACACGGGCATAAAATACAGGATTAAAGCCAAGGCGATTAAAAATCTGGATCTCGCCGCCGGTATTGAACATTGCTATCTTTTTTTCCTGAAGATGATCAGTAGGACTTTCATAACTTCTTAATTCAAAAACTCTTTCAGCATTTTTTGAAGGAGGTAATACTAAATGCGGTTGGCCGGAAAATGCTTCAAGCAAAACTGATTCTACCCTTTCGTATGGCGCATTAGTGGAAGCGGCTTCAATAAAATCTTTTGCAGATGATCTGTAAGAAGCATCCTGTTCAATACGTTCAGTAATTTTTTCCCATGCTTCCGGAGAATTGAATGGTATTAAAACATAAATAAATTTTGCAGTAGCTGTATCACTATTAACCGGTTTAAACACGCCGATATTTTTAATTCCGTTTCGATGTAATGCAGGCAGATAGGCATTTTTGAGATACTGCTCGGTCATCTTTACCTGGTCGTTACTTTTTAAATGATACACTTTTACCTGGTAAAAATCTTTATTAATGTCCTCACTATAAACAACAGATGATAGAATTAATAAAGAACAAAGTATGTACAAGACTTTCGCAATCTTAAATTCCCTTTTAATTTTCATAATACATTCTTATAAATAATTTAAACAAGATTACTTTTTATATAAGTGATACTTTTTGTAATACTATCAAATGGTGAACCGGGGCATTTATCCTGCTCAACAAAGAAGTATTTCATGCCTGCCTTTTTTTTATGTTTGAATATTCTTTTAAAATCTATAACCCCATTTCCTACTTCTGTAAATTCTTTTTTATCAGTATTATCCATGTCTTTTAAATGCCATAAAATAAACCTGCCGGGATGCTGCTCAAAAAGAGCAACGGGATCATAACCGGCTTTGGTAACCCAATACATGTCCATTTCCATTTTTACCAAATCTTTATCGCTGCTTAATAAAATATCATAAGGCAGCACATCATTTTGCTTTATAAATTCAAAATCGTGGTTGTGGTAACAAAGCTGCAAACCGGATTTTTTGCATCTTTCGCCTGCAATGTTTAATTGATCCGCAACATACTTATAATGATCAATTCCTTTGCGCTCATCAACTGCTAAATATGCACAAACCATGTACTTTATACCGGCCCCGGCTGCATCATCAACAGCCTTATCCCAATTGTGAAGTATAGTGCCCTCATCTACTTTTCCATTCGGCATTTCTTCCCCGAGCCGGTAATGACTGCTTGGTATTACAAGGCCATTTTGTTTTAATAAGTTAGCAAACTCCGAAGGGCTCATGCCATAAAATTTTTGCGTGCCTGTGTATGTGGCGCCTTCTACCGACGTGTAACCTATCTGTGCAACTTTAGCAAGTGTGCCTGATGGATCTTTTGCCATCGCATCTCTCACGGTATACAGTTGCAGGCCAATTAAATGTTTTTTTCGGGTGAGCTCTTCAGGCGCCAGTAAAATACCGGCTGAGAGCAATGATGTTGATTTAATAAATGAACGTCTGGTTGTCATGATATTGTTTTGAAGTTTGATAAATATTATTTACCCGGCAATAATGCTTCATACATTTTTTGTGCTACTAATTGATTCCCGGTTTCATTTAAGTGCACCCGGTCAACTGTAAGTATTCCTGATTCTTTATTATCAGGATTGTTTTTTAAATTATATTCAAGAAACGTTTTTCGAAGATCAATCAGTCCGCAGTTCATTGTAGCAGCGAGTTTGCGGATAATATTAGCATAAAAATTAAGATCGCCATCCTGCTGATTACTGTTATCATTCCGCTCGCCGATTGCAGCAGGCGTAGTAAGGTATACTTTAATATTCCTGGCTTGTAACTTCTTTATAATAGCCTCATAGAAATGTTGAAACTTATCAGGATCAGTGCCTGTACCAAAAGATGTTTTATGCCATACATCATTTACACCAACCCATATTACTACCACATCAGGATTTTTCATCAGCACATCAGAATCCATACGCAGGTACAGGTCGTAAACTTTATTGCCGCCAATGCCTGCACCAATTAATTCGTATTGGGTATCAAGATTTTTATCTTTCAGCATCTGGCCAATCTTTATAATATAGCCGCCCGGCTTAGCTCCCTGCTGCGTAATTGAATCTCCAAAAAATAAAATTTTTGTTTTCTTTTGATTAATTAAAGATGCTGAAGCAACATACAATAATACTAATAACAGGTATCGGGATAAAATTTTCATAGCAAGCTTATTTTTATTTAATAGTTAGAGTGACCTCAAAGTAATAACAATAACCTAACCATTAAAAAAAAATTACCAATAATTTTCCGGCATCAAAAGAAAGCCTAACACTTCACACTTTTTTGGGAAGCTAATAATTTATGCTCATCATGATGATCATTGATATTTTTCATATGCTACAAGAAAACGCCAACTCTATTTTACATTTTTAAACATTACATTCTTTTTATCATCTGTTATTAATACTTTGCCTTCTTCAGCATATATTTTAAAAGCTTTTGCATTCGCCGGCGATGCCGTTCCTTTAAAATTGCTGATCTGCACATCTTCAAAATGATTTAACTCAATGCCATGAGTAAAAAAAGCCATCGGCGCATTTGGCCATTGCAATTCAAAATCATTTATGCGTAATCCTTTTACATACTGTGCCAGCAATGCCGGAATATCTCTTGAAAACAACTGTTTCTTAATCGCAGCTCCCCTGAGATCAACGTTTCCACCGGCTATATCATTTAGTTTACTGCCAGTTAATTCGAAGCGAATATGGTTAAAAGAAATATCTTCAATTGTGCTTTCATCACTGCCGTAAACCAGCATTCCATTATCTCCTCTGCAAATAATATTTTCAAAAAAAACGTGTTTTATTTGTCCAAGTTTTACGCTGTCTTTTCCACGAACGGCAGATATATGAATGGGCTCACCATTCCCCCACCAATCGCCTGTACGTAAATGTGTTTCAATAAAAATATTAGAGAAAGAAATGTTTTGAAGTGAGCCTTCGTCTCTTAAAAAAATTCCGATGCCTCTTGTGGAATTAGTAATATTCACATTATTTACCTGGATATTACGTACTGTGTTTTGATCAAGAAACCCAATACGAATGCCGCTTGAGCAGGATTGTAAATTGCAGTTGCTTATAATTATATTTTCAGAAATATGTTTAAGGTATCTGAAGCCGGGAATTTCAAAATGATGATTGTATCCTACAACAGCAATCGCATCATCGCCGGATCGTATATCGCAACCTTCAATAATTACATTTGTGCAACTTGTTATATCTATTCCATCTGCATTTGGCGCCAATAAATTATTCCACAGCCGAATGCCGCTTACATGCACAGCATCACAATCAGCAAAGTGCATACACCAGAAAGGAGCAGATGTAATAAAAATATCCTTCACAATTACCCGCTTACAGTTACTAAAAACAAACATTTGATAAGGCCTGTCTTTTGGCACTACCGGGCCATCACCAATCCCTTGTTCAACATGCCTGAAATTTTCTTTTTGCCTCGTAAATTTGGTGGCCTCAGCATCAAGCTTTTTGGCTTTATCGGGCTCGAAAAATTTATCGCCGTTACCATCAATTTGTCCTTCGCCTGAGATAACAACATTTTCTGCATCTTCAGAAAAAAACATGCCTTTATGAATAGGATTAAATGGCCTGGAAGGAATATATGATTCATAATCTTTAACATCGGCACTACCTCTTAAAATTGCACCGGCGCTTAAATATAAATGCACGTTGCTTTTAAGATGTACTGTACCAATTATATAAATCCCGGATGGCACTACAACATCTCCGCCGCCATTTGCATTACAGGCATCCACAGCGGATTGTACGGCCCTGGTGCTAATCGTTTTTCCATCTGCAACTGCGCCGTAATTTGTTACATTAAAATTCTTATTCTGTGCAATTAAATTTCCATTTATAAGAATAGTAATGAACAAGGATAAAAGAAATTTCATAATGATATTTTTATGCTTCACACTAATACTGATGATAAGTTTATGCGCTGCGATTAACCCATCGGTCGCATTAGGAGCAGCAAAGTGCCCGCTCCATTTTATTTATTCTTTTTATTATTTCAATACATGCACGGCTGTTGTGATAAGGGCATTTCCAGATGCCAACTTTCTCTTTGTCTATTGCTGCATAATCTTCTGTAACGCCCCAAACCCACTCTCCCATTGCTTTATCAAGAATATGTTGCTGTGTAAACTGCCAACTATTTAATGATCTTTCAAGATAACTCCTATGCGCTGTAATTTGCCATGCATTAAAAAACCCGATCATACTTTCGGCCTGCGGCCACCAATGCTTTTCCTTAATAAGATGATCTTCGCCGGCATCATATTCATACCATAAGCCGCCATCTTTATCAAGACCTTCTGCTGCTGCATCAGCGATTTTTACGGAATGTTTTTTTACTTTTTCTACCAGTAATTTATTATCTATAATTTCAGCGGCTTCCTGTATAAGCCATGCTGCTTCAATATCATGGCCATAAGAAATTATGTTTGATCTTACTTGCCATTGTTCATCAAAAAATAAATTTAAATGATTAGTTTTTTTATCTATGATATGATCTAAAAAATTATTTATTAGCTCTTCGATCTTTTGTTTTAATTCTTCATTTGGCCAGATGATATAAAGGTTTGCAAATCCTTCCAGCACATGCAAATGAGTGTTCATTGATTTTTTTTCATTGGCATCTTTATCGCTCAACCTGAGATCGCCGATGTCGCTCCATTCTCTTGTAAGCGCTTCTATGTAACCGCCATTGACAGCATCATAGCTATACTTTACAATTGCATGATATAAGTCTATAGCAATTGATTTTGCTTCTTCATCTTTACTGCTTTTGTAATATTCACTTAAGCCGTAGATAGCAAATGACAAAGCGTAAATTTGTTTTTTTGTATCAAGCGCTTTACCGGTATAATCTACACTCCAATACACACCTCCGTATTTTTTATCAATGAAACATTCTTTGATGTAATTAAATGCTCTGGCTGCAGTTTGCAGGTAATCAATATTGCGGGTAAGATTGTAAGCAGCTGAAAAACTCCATAATATCCTGCTGTTTAACACAGCGCCTTTTGGTGCATCTTTATACACCTTATTTTGGTTATCAATTTTTCCGTAGAAACCTCCGAACTCCTTGTCAATAGTGTGTTTCATCCAAAATGCAAGAATGTTTTTCAATTCATTTTCAAGCTCTTGTCTATATTTTATAATTGGATCGTTCATCAGTAATATGTGTAAAACTCACAAGCTTTTATAATTTGTTCACAACCATTTTCTTTTCAATTTCCTTTGACAAATATTGCTTGTTATTATCAATGATACTGATAACGGTTTGTACTGAAGCATCCGTTTGTAAACCATCTTCATTTGTATTGATCACATAATCCAACAACTTTTCAATGGTAGAAACAGCCACATGCATCCTTACATCTGATGAAGCATAATAAATAAAAACGGTTCCATCTTCATCAGCAATCCATCCGTTACTAAATAAAACATTGGATACATCTCCAATCATTTCTTCACCTTCCGGCGCCATAAAATAACCGGCGGGCTTATGTATAACTTTAGTAACATCCTCCAGATCGGTCATGAATAAATATAAAACATACCTTAAGCCGGCGGCAGTATTTCTTACACCATGCGCAAGATGCAGCCAGCCTTTTTTTGTTTTAATTGGCGCAGGGCCAAGGCCGTTCTTAGCTTCATACACGGTGTGGTAGGCTCTTTTATCAATTACTATTTCTTTATCAATAACTGCATTTTCTATATCATCACATGTGCCAAAACCAATACCGCCGCCGGAACCTGTATCAATAAAACTGTCCTGTGGTCTTGTATAAAAAGCATATTTTTTATTTATAAATTCAGGATGAAGAACAACATTTCTTTGCTGCGGTGAAGGTGTTTTAAGATCAGGAAGGCGCTGCCATTTTATAAGATTTTTTGTTCTTGCAATACCACATTGTGCAATAGCTGCAGATTGATCTCCCTCAGGCGCATCAGGATCTCTTCGCTCGGTGCAAAATATCCCATATATCCAGCCATCTTCATGCTGAACAATACGCATATCGTAGATATTTATATCAGGCTCATCAAGCTGTGGCATCACAACCGGGTATTCCCAAAAAGTAAAATTGTCAATACCATTTTCACTTTCGGCAACTGCAAAAAAAGATTTTCTATCACTGCCTTCCACTCTTGCAACAAGTACATATTTGTTATTAAACTTTATAGCGCCCGAATTAAAAACTGCATTAATTCCGAAGCGCTCAAGTAAGTAAGGATTGGTTAACGGGTTAAAATCGAAACGCCACGTTAAGGGTGTATGAGCAGCTGTAAGAATTGGATTTTGATAACGATTATAAATACCATTAAATGAAGAGACAGCAATGTTAGTGCGGCTGATTAATTCCTGATATGTATCCTGCAAAAAATTTTCCCTGCTTTTAAAATTTGTATTCATACCCTTTTGTTGATTGCTTTAAACATATAATTTTCCTGCTAATTTTCTAATTTATTCCACCAGGTCTTTTTCAGGATTAACGCAATTATTGCTAACAATGCTATTGTTATTAACAGAGGAAGCTTCATCCATAATATGAGATACATTGGTAAAATAGTAAGCGCAGTTTGCGCTATAACTCCTAACACCACATTAAACATATCAAGCTTAAAACGTTTGTTGGGCACAAAGCCGGGATCTTCGGCCATTACTTCTTCATGTACAGGTTTCCAAAAACCCCACGGTTTTACTTTGCTGTAAAAACTTTTTAAGACTTGCCTGTTTGTAGGAGGAGCAGCATAAGTGCCGGCAATACATCCTACAAATGAAATTAAAAATAACAGCGGCCAATTGTATAGAGGCAGGCCAGTAAAAATAAAAGGGAACACCAGGGCTGCAGCAATACCAGCCATCATGCCCCAAAAAAAACCGCTTGCATTAAATCTCCACCAATACCATTTAAGCAGGTTTGCAGCAATGTATCCGCCATATAAAGCACCAACTATCCATTGCAAAATACTGTTTACATCTTTTGCAAAAAACCCTATAACAACACCAACTGCAACCACTACAATACCTACAACATAATTTATGTAAATAATCCTTTTATTAGGCGCATCGGGATTAACATATTTAAGGTAAATATCATTTACAATATAGGCCTGCGCTGCATTTAACGTGCCTGAGAATGTGCCCATAAAAGCGCCAAGCAAGCCTGTAAGCACAATTCCTAAAACACCGACAGGTAAAAAATTATTGATAGCAGCGGGAAGAATCCGCTCAAAATCTGTACCTCCGTTTGGCGCTGAAAGATCTAATTTGTTATAATAAAGCAAGGCTAAAACAGTTAAGCCAATCACCATTGTATACCGTATTGGTAATAATATAATGGAAACAAAACCTGTCATTTTTGAAGCATCTTTTGGAGAGCGTGTTGACAATACTTTTTGCATGTCGTAATTAGGTGCAGGACCGGCCAAACTTGCAAACACTCCTTTAAAACACATCATCATAAAAAATATTCCGAAGAGACCAAATTTGTCTTCTTCGATCTTGGTATTTGCTGCAGGAAGAATATTATTCCAGTCAAGATTTAAATGCAAGCCGAAGAACGGGCTGTCCCAGCCTTTTGGTAAATTTAGTTTCTGGCCGTGCAGATGCGTCATAGCAAGATAACCAACAGCAATGCACCCGATACTCATGATAATATACTTTATTAAATCGCCAATTACGATGCTATGCATGCCTCCCAAAATGGAATAGAACATGGCGAACAGTGTGAACACGATTCCATAAAAATGTGCTACATATTCAGGAGCAATATGAAAAGGAACATAAGGTTGTACTACATTCCATGGAACAAATATTTCCAGAAACTTTCCGAGGCCAACAAAACCATATGCAAGAAATCCCAGACAACCCAGCAAAGCAAAAACAACAACAATATTATGCGAAGCTTTTACCCCGGCTCCCGTTACTCCAAACCTTGTTGCAAGCCACTCTGCGCCTGTATCAGCATTTGATCTCCTCAGCCACTTTGACAAAAACATCATATTGAATATCTGGTTGAACACAGGCCATAACCATGGAACCCAAATACTTTTAAACCCATATACAAAACACAAAGAAACCATCCACATGGTGCCGCTGATATCAAACATGTCGGAGGCATCACTCATGCCCAAAAGAAACCAATGCAATTTCTTGCCGCCCATCAGGTAGCTCTCTTTGTTCCTGCTGGCTTTTTTACGCATGATCCATCCAACACAAAGCATGGCCAAGAGGTAGCTTATTATTATAAGAACATCCGTTAATTGTAGCTTCATTATAATGATTTTGTCATTGGATAGACATGAGTCATTCGGTCATTAGTAATTTAGTCACTGGTCATTTAGGTTCACAATTCATTAAATAAATTTTTTTACAGGAAGGTGAATAACATTTGTTTTTATAACCTTGATAAATAATTTTTATTAAAGCTAATTCTAATACTTAAAATCTTATTTATACAAGTTCTCTTTAGTAACATCTTTTTGAAATAATATTCTCTTGTCTTTATAAAACTGTACAAAATTCTTTTCGGATACCTGGCCTTTATATGGTACATAAAATTCATTTTCACCTGAAGACTTAACTCCAGCATTGCGCCATGCTAAAGCGTAAGCTATTTTATGCGACTGCAACGCTTTCAATAAAACATTAGTCCACCAGGTGCTATCCGGAACCTGTCCATATCCAAACTCAGTAAGAGCGGGTATTTTATTTGATGCATGTGCAATATCTTCAAGCATGGTAAGCATTCTGTCGGCCTCATTTATAAATTTTGAATTGCCATCAGAGCCACCATTGCGCTGGTATATATCAAAGCCAATAATATCGGTCCATTCATTGCCGGGATATTTAAGAAGATAATCATCTTTGCTTTCAAATTTATCTGTATTGTAAGCATGTAGAAGATTATGTAAATGTTTAGTGTCACGTAAATATGAAATTGTAAAATGCCAAAGTGATTTAAATTCTTCGGGTGTACAATGATCTTTCCCCCACCAAAACCAGTTGCCATTAAGCTCATGAAAGAGACGTAATATTATGGGAATAGGTTCGCCATTTTTTCCTTTTAAATCTGAAAGAAAATCAGCCACTTTATTAAGCCAGCTTTTATACAATTCATTTTTTTCTCCGCCGGGTAAAATTGATGCAACTGTGCCTGGCGCCGGATCCCATGCTGTTTTACCGGTTAAAGGATTATTTAAGTGCCAGCTTAAAGTGATCACTCCACCGCGATCATACACTTTGCGGATGTAGGCTTTCATTTTATCAAAAGGAACACTGTCAATATTTACCGGGTGATCTAATTCCAAACGACCCAGTTCAAAGCCATACACTGCAGGATAATCGCCTGCTACTTCCTTTACATCACTCTTGCCTTCTACATATTTCCAGCCAACACCGTAAGCAAGATCGTCCTGGTGACCAAACATAATTCCTTTGTTAAGTAGCTTTTTTAAATTGTGATAAAGCGCAATTGTTTCCTTTGTGGCGTGCTTATCTACAGGTAAATTATTTGTTGCAGAAAGCGTTAT
>CAXSDW010000108.1:3327-11276 GCA_964236235.1 uncultured Chitinophagaceae bacterium | reverse complement strand
GATGCATTCATTCCAGGAACTCTCAAAAATATTTGAAGAGAAATTTAATGTTCGTCATTTTCCCGGCGAGCCGGCGTCATTATATGATCCTTCTCAATATGTTTTAAGTTTTGGTGGCAAAAGAGTGAGGCCTGTTATGTGTTTGATGGCAAATGAATTGATCAATGAAATAAATCCTGATGCATATCATGTAGCCACGGCGATAGAGTTATTTCACAACTTTACTTTGATACACGATGATATTATGGACAAGGCGCCTTTGCGCCGCGGCGTCGAAACTGTACATGCAAAATTTGGTGAGCCTACTGCTTTGCTTTCCGGCGATGTGATGCTGGTAATGGCTTATGAATACCTTAATAAAATAAACATAAATTATTTACATAAGGTACTATCTATTTTTAATAAGACTGCAATGCAGGTATGTGAAGGGCAGCAACTTGATATGGATTTTGAGATGATAGAAAATGTTCGTTTTGATGATTATTTAAGAATGATAGAATTAAAAACTTCTGTTCTGCTTGCTTCCAGTTTGCAGTTAGGAGGAGTTTTAGGCGGTGCAGGTTTAGGCAATCAGCAGCATTTATTTGAGTTTGGAAAAAACCTTGGCATTGCCTTCCAGGTTCAGGATGATTACCTTGATGCATTTGGTGATCCTGCTAAATTTGGTAAACAAACAGGCGGAGATATTCTTGCCAATAAAAAAACTTTTTTACTTATACATGCGCTGGAAGTGGCTACTGGCAAACAGTTGCAGGATTTAGTAGAATTATTACACAGTAACCCGGTTAATAAGGTTGAGAAAGTTTTAGCCATTTACAAAGATTGCGATGTAGATAAATGGGCGAAAGAATTAAAGGAAAAGTATTTGCAAATTGCGCTTGATCATCTTGAAAATACTGCTATACTTTCTGCCCGGAAAAAGCCTTTGGCAACATTTGCCGCATCTTTAATTCACAGGGAATATTAATTAGTTACGTTTATTTTTATACTTATGTTAGAAGTGACAGTGCTCGTTGTACTTGTATGGTTGTTACCATTACTACAACCCGAACCCGTTACAGCAACAGTTTTTGAGGCAGTAAGCATAACTTCATCAGCGCCTGTATAATCCTGTGCCGGCGTATATTTATAAACCATTGAACCGGTTTTGCTGTCAATACCTGCCTGGCTTATTTGGAAGTGAGAAGCCTGTTTCAAGATAGCCACATTATTAAAATCACTTAAATTTAACTGGTACAGCGCATTACTTTTTACTGTTGCTTCAATACCATTTGCAGTGTTATTACTTTGAGGAGAAATAAGCATTTCATCAGATGATTGTTTTGAGCAGGATTGTAAAAGCACAACGCCCAATAAAATTGATGTATAAGAAAATATCTTTTTCATAAATTTAATTTGAAAGAAAGTTAAGCGTTTTTTATCAAATTAAATAGTAGTTGAGCATCTGTTTTTCTATGTAATAATACGAACAAATGTAGCTTACAGTGATTCCGATGAATGAAAACAAAATTGAAATACATCCATTTGAACCTTTCATTCCTGGCGATGCCAGGTATCTAATCATTGGAAGCTTTCCCGGAAAAGGCCAAACGGAAGTTGATATTAAAAGCGATCATTGGTTTTACGGCGCAAAGCGAAATACCTTTTGGAAAATACTTGAAGCAGTTTATAACATTCCTTTAAAAGATAAACATTCAAAACAAAATTTATTTGTGCAAACAAAAATAGGAATCGCAGATATTATTTTGAAAGCCATAAGAAAGAACAATACAAACTCAGATTCAAATCTTGAAATTATTGAATTGAATGACATAGCTATCAAAGAAATTATCACATCAAATAATATCGTTATTGTTTTCTTTACAAGCAAATTTGTTGAAAAGCTTTGTAAAAGAGTTCTTCCTGAAATAACACATACAATAGTGTTGCCGTCTCCTTCACCAAGATTTGCAACAATGTCTCTCAGTGAAAAAGTAGTTATCTATAAAAAATATTTGCCAAAACTTAATTGAAGTAATGAGCATCTTAAATTAATGTTGTATAAACAAGCGTTGTTCCACCTAACGGATTTAATATTTCGGCTGAAAGAAAAGATTATTTCATAATTTACTTTTTATTAATTAAGTGCAAATGTCCCATCCACTCTTTCGTAAAAAAAGTATTTCTGCAATTTTAAAAGATGCTCATGAGGGACTTTCAGATGTTACTCATTCAACCTCAGGATTAAAAAGAGTTCTCAGGGTAAAAGATCTTACAGCGATGGGAATTGCAGCGGTAGTGGGCGCCGGAATATTTTCAACCATTGGCAACGCATCTTTCCAGGGCGGCCCGGGAGTGATTTTATTATTTACGCTTACTGCAATATGTTGTGGCTTTTCAGCATTATGTTATGCAGAATTTGCCTCACGAATTCCCGTTTCAGGCAGCGCTTATACCTATGCCTACGCTGCATTTGGCGAATTAATTGCCTGGATAATAGGTTGGGATTTGCTGATGGAATATGCTATAGGGAATATTGCTGTTGCCATTTCCTGGAGTGCATATTTTACTAATCTGCTTGAAGGAATTAACATACATATACCTTCATTTTTAACTACTGATTATCTCACTGCTTCAAGAGGGTTTGATGAGGCAACTAAACAACTTACTGCCGGAACAGTGCTTTCAAACATGCCTGAAAATATAAGGAACGCTTATAATGCATGGACATTTGCACCGAAAATCGGAGGCCTGCGATTGATTGCAGATCTACCGGCATTGGCAATTGTTTTTTTAATTACCTGGCTTGTATATACCGGCATAAGAGAAACACGCAGGGCAACAAACCTGATGGTAGGCTTAAAAATAATTATAATTTTTGCCGTGATTACTATAGGTTTTTTTTATGTAGCTCCGGCAAACTGGAGTCCTTTTTTACCAAATGGATTTGGAGGAATGATGAAAGGAGTTTCCGCTGTATTCTTTGCTTACATTGGCTTTGATGCCATATCAACTACTGCCGAAGAATGCCAGGATCCGCAAAGAGATCTTCCAAAAGGAATGATTTATTCATTAATAATCTGTACACTTTTATACATTTTAATTGCTATAGTATTAACAGGAATGGTTTCATATAAACAACTGCAGGTTGGCGATCCGCTGGCTTTTGTATTTAAGCAGGTTGGCTTAAATAAATTAAGTTATATCATATCTTTTAGCGCAGTAATTGCAACGGCAAGTGTGTTGCTTGTATTTCAAATGGGGCAGCCAAGAATATGGATGAGTATGAGCCGTGATGGCCTGCTGCCAAAGATTTTCAGCCGCATACATCCAAAGTATAAAACACCCTCATTTTCTACAATCTTAACAGGCTTACTCGTTGCAATACCTGCATTATTTTTAAATTTAACGGAAGTGACTGATCTTACAAGTATAGGAACTTTGTTTGCATTTGTGCTGGTGTGCGGCGGTGTTCTTTTATTACCTGCAAGAGAAGCCGGCGAAGCAAAAGCGAGGTTTAAAATCCCTTATGTAAATTCAAAGTTTATTGTTCCGGTTTTATACATTACGGGTGTTATTATTTTCTGGAATAATTTCCTTGGGCTTTTTAATTTTAATGGTGGCTTTGAGGTGTTTCGTGATAAGCTTCCTTTTTTTCTTTTCGTAATTTTGGCAAGCGCTTTGGCTGTTGCTTCTTTTATAAAAAACCTTTCGCTTATCCCGGTGCTTGGTCTTGCCAGTTGCTTTTATTTAATGACTGAATTAGGTTATACTAACTGGTTAAGGTTTATTATTTGGCTGATAATCGGGCTGGTAATATACTTTTTATATAGCAGGCATCATAGTCATCTCGCTGTAAAGGATACAATAAATTAACAGACACATCATTTATTTTTACAGACGTTTAAGTTAGATCATGAAATATCAGGTCGGTGATAAAGTATTAGTGCTTCATTCGCAGGAAGAAGGGGAAGTAGTTGATATTATAAATGATAAAATGGTGATGATAGAAGTAGATACAGTGCGGTTTCCGGTGTATATGGATCAAATTGATTTTCCCTATTTTAAAAGGTTTTCTGATAAGTCGTTCAATAAATATAGCAATGAAAAAAAGAAGGACAAAGTGTACATTGATAATGTAAGAAAGGAAAAAACTGTTGCAAAATATAAGGTTACTGAAGGCGTGTGGTTATCATTTTTACCGGTATTTAATAAAGATGTTTTTGATGATGATATTGTTGAAAGTTTTAAGCTTTACCTTATTAATCAAACTAATGAAGGATATAACTTCAGCTATTATTTAAACTTTGGCGGTCGTCGCGATTTTGAATTAAAGAACCAGCTATTTTCTTTAACTGATTTTTATTTGCATGATGTTCTCTTTGAAGAAATGAATGACGCACCCAGGTTTGAATTTGAATTTTCACTCATCAATCCGGATAAAAAAAAATCAGACTATTATGAAGCATCATTGAAGATAAAAGCCAAACAATTGTTTCAAAAAATTGAAGAAATAAAATTGAAAAACGAGCCAACATTCTCTTATAAATTGTTTGACAAATACCCTGATAAGATAATTGATCATAAACCTGAACTCGGAAATTTATACAAAGATTATAAAGTGTATGATGCATCCAAAGCCGGCGCTCAGCATTTGGAGCCTGCACGTTCTGTAATTGATTTGCATATTGAAAAATTAAGCGATGACTGGAAGCATTTAAGCAACTTCGAAATATTAACCCTTCAATTAAAGACTTTTGAGAAATATTATTATCTCTCAGTTGCTCATCGCCAGCCAGGCTTAACTGTGATACATGGCATTGGAAGCGGAAAATTAAGAGATGAGATTCATGAAATATTAAAATATAAAAAAGAAGTAAAGAGCTTCGTAAACCAGTACCATCCCAACTTTGGTTATGGAGCCACAGAGATTTATTTTGGGTACTAAGTTTGTTGCAACACTCTCACATAAATTAAATTCGTGGTATGATAAAAATTGTATGGCTTAGCTTTTTAAGCATTATTTCTTATTGCAATAACTTAACAGCATCTTCTATAATATGGTATAAACAAAGTGCAACGGTTTGGCTTTCTACTCAAACAATAACAGGTGAAGTAAAAAATTTCACCGCTGCTTTTTTAACGATCCATCACGATGATACTGCATTTACTGTACCTGTTTTTAATAATCGATTTACGTTTAATTGCAACCTTCATAATGAAGCTAATAATATCTGGGCTGAATCAAAGATCAATAATGCAATTGTATATTCTGACACCTTGCTGCTTACGCTTGGTTATAAATTATTGCCGGCAATTAAGCCTTTCGCAACAATACAAGGGAACAAAGTTTTCCTTCATGCTTCCTTGCTGGATAATCCACAGCAAAAACAATTAAATTATTTATGGAAAGCTGATATCAATAATCCGGCGTCTTCTGTTATAACCAATGTCTATGATTCCATAACCGAAGTTTCAATTCCTTTTGTTGAAGGTGATTATAATTTTACACTTATAGTTATATCAGGTAATGACACTACAACCTTCGGCACATATGTTACAAGAAATAATGAGGGCGTTGCGGCCTTCGATATTGAAACCAGCCACGCAGCATGGATTAATAAAGCAATAATTTACCAGATCACTCCGCATCATTTTGTTGATAGTGCAAAGTATAGTGATATCGCTGCAAAGTTACCCGAACTCAAAAGTCTTGGCATAAATACAATCTGTCTTCAGCCATTATATAAGACAAAACATGGCGGACAGGGCTATGATGTTACAGATTTTTTTTCATTACGACCTGACTTTGGAACTGAAGAGGAACTGCAACAGCTTATTAGTGCTGCAAAGAATTTACAAATGCATGTGCTGTTTGATTTTGTACCTAATCATACTTCGATAGATCATCCGTATGCAAAAGATTGTATAGCCAAAGGGACTGCTTCGCCTTATTATGATTTTTACCAGCACAGTGATGATGGCGCACCTTATTCATCTTATTATAAGAAACATGATTTATTCATTATCTATTTCTGGAACGATTTGGTTAACCTGAATTTTAAAAATAATGAAGTGCAGCAATGGATATTGGAAGCATGTAAATATTGGGTAAGAAAGTTTGATATTGACGGTTACCGTTTTGATGCGATGTGGGCTGTAAATGCACGTGCGCCTAAGTTTGGTAAAAGATTACAGCAGGAATTGAAAAGCATTAAGCCTGGTTTGTTATTACTTGCTGAGGACAAAGGTTCTTTATCACAAGCCTACCGGCAAGGTTTTGATGCAGCGTATGACTGGACTGCTGATACAACATGGATATCACAATGGTCGTGGCAGACACGCTACGATGAAAAGAATAGCCTGACTATTTTTAATTATGCTGATATAAATAAAAGGCGTGATCTGTTGCGGAAAGCTTTATTTAATAATGGCGATAGTACACATTTGCGATTGCGCTTTCTTGAAAATAATGATCTGCCCCGCTTTATAAAAAGCCATGATTTGCAAAGTACAAAGATGGCCGCTGCCTTGCTGTTTGCTTTACCCGGAGTACCAATGATCTATAACGGACAGGAAATCGGCTCACCCAATCATCCGTACAAACGTGGTGCAATATTTAAAAAAGATAGTTCGATACAGTCGCAGGATAAATACCATCTTTTTAATTACTATCAGCAATTAACAACTCTACGTTCAAAATATGAAAGCCTGTCTGGCAGCCAGTTTGAGGAGATTCCTTTAACTAATACCGAAGCTGTTGTTGCATTTAGGCGTTGGAAGAATAATGAGAATATAATAGTGATGATTAACATGAGTGATAAGCCTGCAACTGCAGAACTTGATCTAAGTAATATCTTTAAAGCTTTTGATGGCAAGCAATTTTTTGCAGATCTTTTAGAAAATAAAACTATTAATGCAGAAAGAACTCAAAATGGATTTTCGAAAATTAATATTGATGGTTATACTACAAAAATATTATTAAGACAATAGAAATAAGGTTCGGTTTTTCTTAATTATTTTGACCTAATCATTTTACTTTGGTTGATGCATTATTAATTTATTAATTAAATTTTGTACTTTTTCTACGGACATGTTTTCTATTAAATATTGATGATTAGTTCCGTCGTTGTTCCAGGTATTACTTCCATCTTCATTTATTTTTATTCTTCCTGATTTTGTTTTATAAAACGGACGATAACCGGCAGCAGCAACAAGTACAGCAGTTTCATCCCAACTCATTCTGCCGGCACTATCTTCTTTTGCCATTGGAATTGATATGCGAAAAACATCTTTTACCGGACTATTCTGTATAGCATCATTATTGATCAATGGTAAACCTGTATGTATTTTTTGACCTATCTCAAAGCCACTGAACAAAACCTGCTTAGGGAAATTTTCATAAACATACTTTGATGCCTTTGCATCTTCGTCAACGTTGAATTCTCTTCCTGAAGGAAATTTACCAGCCATACAAACAAGTTCTTTTACTTTTTTCTTAACAAGATCTTTTCCTCGTAATAAAGAATATTTATCCGGTTTGGATTGAAGAAGATTTGCAATATTGGTAAGAAATCCAACAGTAATAATGGTTACGCTATTATCAGGCTGCCGGGCTAAAATTTTTCTGTATAGCTCAATGGCATCAGGAACTTCCTCGTTGATTTTTATTGTATGCGGATATTTTGCAATCAAAGTATCTGTCCAGTGTTGCCAGTCTTTTTTTGTAATAGCATCGCCTTTAGGAACGCCAATAGGGATTAAAGGCTTTTTGAAATAAGTATTCAGCACATTTAATACCGCCGCAACACCTTCATATTTTGTGCTTGCTATAGTTGCTAATATTTTTACTTTGCCGCTATCTGCAAAAGCATTTAATAAAGTTATTGCACCTACATCATCATAATCAGGTCCCATGTCTGTGTCAAAGATTATGGGCTTTATTTTATTATTCTGTGCATGTACCAATA
>CAXSDW010000108.1:1755-3227 GCA_964236235.1 uncultured Chitinophagaceae bacterium | reverse complement strand
TTAAATTCTTTCCAGATATAAACACCCCAAAATGCGGCAACCAGTGTGGCGCCTTGTCCGAGGCCATAAGAGATAGCAGGGCCTGCTTTACCTGCTGCAATTAAATTAAAAGAATTTCCCAAACCCCAGATAAGTCCACCCAATATGCCCACAAGGTGAGTTTTGAAATTCTCTTTAAAATACTGAGAATAGGTAACGGGAATGCCTGTGATAGGCCTTTTCATTAAAATTGTGTTGAAAATAAAATTGCTTAAAAATATACCTGTTGAAAAAATAAACACAGCGGTGTATGAAGTCATCTTTCCAACTGCAGGATACTCAAAATTTTCAATATCCATAGAGGCTGCAATGAAGCGATAAAAGAACGACATCAAAATCCCGGCTACTACAGAAAGTAAAATTCCTTTTGTTGTTACCTTACTTGCGGTATTCGCTTTCTTGTAAGCCACTGCATTAAAGAGTATAGCTATTATTACCAGGGCAACACCTGTAAAAAGAAAAACAGGATTACCTTTTTGTGCAGCAGCATAATTAAGAATTACTCCCAACACCAAAGCAATTCCAATACCAACGGGAAATGCCACAGCCATGCCAGCAACCGCAATAGCTGCAGAAAATAAAATATTAGCTGCGTTAAAAACAATGCCACCAATAAATGCACTGGTTATATTTGAAATGTCAGCCTGTTGAATATCGGTGATAAAGCTTCTTCCTTTGTCACCGATACTGCCAAGCGTTAATGCAGAGATAAGCGAGAACAATAAAATTCCTATAACATAATCCCAGTAAAACAATTCAAATCGCCATGTTTTCTCAGCAAGTTTTTGCGTGTTTGCCCATGAGCCCCAGCAAAGCATTGTGATGATGCAAAATAATATGGCAGTGCTATAATTTTGTACGATGAACATATGTTATACTTAAGTTTATGTTACTTTATTCATCAAGGCCTCCACTTCTTTTCTAGGAGGCGCAGATGCCTGCGCACCCAATTTTGTAACCGAAATGGCCGCTGCTTTATTTGCGAAATGAACAGCTTCTGCAATATCAAGTTTCTCTGAAATAGCCACAGCAAGCGCCCCGCTGAATACATCACCTGCTGCCGTGGTATCAACAGCAGATACTTTTAATGCAGGGATCTCTGTAAAAAGATCATCTTTAAAAATTACTGAACCTTCAGCGCCTAAAGTAATTATCACCGTATCTATTCCCTTACCTGCAAGTATTTGAGCAGCTTGTTTTGCGCCATCAATATTATTAATACTAATCCCTGTAAGCATTTCTGCTTCCTTTTTATTTGGCGTGATAATAGAAACTGCACTTAATAATTCATCAGGCAAGGGACAAGCCGGGGCCGGATTTAATATTAATTGTATGTTGTTTTTTGTGGCAAACTTTGCAACATATTTAACCGTTTCAAGAGGGATTTCTAATTGCATTAGAATGATAGAAGCCTTGCCAAGAGCAGCTTCAGC
>CAXSDW010000108.1:0-1655 GCA_964236235.1 uncultured Chitinophagaceae bacterium | reverse complement strand
TTAGAACTTCCTACTACAACAATGGATGGTTTCATAAAGGTTACAAGTGTTTTAAATACCGTTAAGTCAGCTTTCAGAAATCACAAGAAAAATAATAGTCTAATTTTTCTTACTAAAAAGCTGATGGCTGACTGCTGACGGCTAAATATTCCCTTTCTTTAATTCATCAACCGCATAATTAGCTGCTCTAGCTGTAAGCGCCATATAAGTTAATGATGGATTTTGACAGGCATTAGAAACCATGCATGCCCCGTCTGTAACAAAAACATTCTTTACATCCCATACCTGGTTATGTTCATTTAAGATAGAAGTTTTTGGATCTCTGCCCATTCTTGCAGTTCCCATTTCATGAATGCCCAAACCCGGCGCCTGCTCTGAATCATTAGCATATATATCTTTAAAGCCTGCTTTCTCAAGCATTTCAGAACCGGTACTTAAAATATCTTTAAGCATGTTTAATTCATTCGTTTTGTATTCGCAATCTATCTCAATTGTTGGTATGCCCCATGCATCTTTTTTATTCTTACTCAGCGTCACTCTGTTTTCTGCATAAGGCAAACATTCTCCCATACCGGTCATCCACATATCCCATGGGCCAGCCTCTGATAATTGATCTTTATAAGCAGCACCCAGCGAATCATCCATTGCATTACCGCTTCTTCTTGAACCTCCCGCAGCGAATGCAAAACCACGAATAAAATTCTTTTGAACATCATTGCCTAAGTTTCGGAAACGTGGAATATAAACACCTGTGGGTCTTCTGCCATAATAATACTGATCCTGGAAGCCATCGTGGGAAGCGCCGATTTGTGCCCTGTAATTATGATCCATAAGATTACGGCCTAACACGTCATTAGTGTTTCCCAGACCATTCGGGAAACGTGCTGAGATTGAATTAAATAATACTAATGTTGTATTGATTGTTCCTGCGTTCAAAAAAATAATCTTTGCGTAATATTCAGTCATCTTTTTTGTTTGCCAATCAATTACACGAACACCGGTGGCTTTATTTTTTTTATCATCGTAGATGATCGAGTGAACAACTGAAAAGGGGCGGAGAGTAAGATTACCCGTTGCCTTTGCCGCTGGAAGCGAAGCGGATACACTGCTAAAATAGCCACTGAAAGGACAGCCCCTGTCACAACGATCCCTATATTGACAAGGGCCTCTTCCGTTTAAACCTTTTGTAAGATTTGCTGTCCGTGAGATGATCACGTGCCTGTTTTTAAAAGAAGATTCTACAACATTTTTAAAATGCTTTTCAATGCAATTCATTTCCATGGGAGGCTGGAATTCGCCATCAGGTAAATGAGGAATTCCATCCCTGTTACCGCTTATGCCAACAAACTTTTCTACATAAGAATACCATGGAGATATGTCTTTATAACGAATAGGCCAGTCAACTGCAATACCTTGTTTTGCATTTGCCTCAAAGTCAAGATCGCTCCAGCGCTGCGTCCATCTTGCCCACATTAAAGATTTACCTCCGAGATGATATCCTCTTATCCAGTTGAACGGCTTTTTTTGTATGTAAGGATGTTCATTATCTTTCAAAAAAAAATGTTGTGTTGCTTCTGAAAATGCGTAACATTTGCTTACTATCGGATTGGCATCAATTACTTGTTTGGTTAAATTATTATGATGTGGTAATTCCC
>CAXSDW010000107.1:0-11334 GCA_964236235.1 uncultured Chitinophagaceae bacterium | reverse complement strand
AGAAGGGTTGGGATGAGGTCTTATTATAAATATTAATGCTTGTTTCCACGATCATCACTGGTATATGCGCCAATATCATTATTATAAGTTGGGTTACCCGCATTAAGCGCAGGCGACCCAACTTGTAAATGAAAATTATTTTCATTAACAGCACCATTTGGCGCCGCTATTACTCCGTCGAACCTTACAAAAGATGGATTTAAATTTTCAACGCCGGTTGAAATTAAGTCTGAAGGTTGCGGCTTTCCAACGCCATCTGATGGATAAAAATTATCTCTTAAAGAAATAGACACAGCAGGTGTTATAGTGTTGTCTGTAAAATTAGCTGTGGAAGCATAGAATAAATTGTTGCCATAATTGGTTTTTAAATCGGCATCACTAAAAATTTCCAATCCCTGGTAATTGTTTATAAAGATGTTATTGAAAATATGTCCTAACGCATTTACACCAACTGATACACCTCTTCCCGGTTCTGCAGCGCCTCTTCTCCATCCGTTGGCAACAAAAGTGTTATTATATACATCCACAACAGTTTGCGGAAAGGGCGCTGTGGAACTGGTTTCAAGTTTAACTCCAGAACCTGCCTGGCTATAAATTACATTATAGGCAACCACACCCGTTACGCCTCCTTTAAGATTAATAGCTTCCCCATCAGTACTGCCTGAAGAGGTAATTGTATTTCTAAGAATCGTCACAACCGCCCCGCTTTGTAATCTTATTAAATCATCCTGGCCGTTAGTAAACCATGAGTCTTCAATATCCACATTAATGTGCGCTTTTACATACAATGATTTTCTTGCATCTCCGGCCGGGTCAGGGCCCCCTGTATTTTCAACATGAGTCCATTTGATGCTTATAGCCTGTGCACTATCACATTGAAATCCGCCCCACGAACCAGGGGTATTTAAGTCCGAATTAAATGAGACAGGCTCATCCTGTGAACCTTCTAACAACAACACACCTTGTACCGATATCTGTGCATTATTTTTTATAATTATTTTAGCGCCGGGTTGCGCATAAAGCGTATCCCCCTTTTGTATCAGTACGTCTCCGGTGATATAATAAGTTTTGCCTTCCAGCAAAGTGCCTTTGGCAAAGGCGGGTATTGTATCGCTGCTGATAGCATTCGATGTTTGTAATTCAACCTTATTAAAAGTAGTTACTTCTTTTTTTGAGCATGAAGCTAATGCAACAGTTAATGTAATAAAGATGGCTAATAAAGAAAATTGATTTGCCTTCATTTTAAAAAAATTTATTAATGAGAATAACGGATTCCTAAATTGTAGTTGGCTTTGTAGATGTCTCTGCCAACGGTTATATTATTTATCTTAATTGTAGTAGCAGTATTTAAAAGATTATTGAACTTGCCGAATAAAGTAAAATGACGGCTTAATGATTTCTCTCCTGATAATGCCAGGAACGACTGTGGCTGCTGGTAGTAATCATAGCCGTAATTAGGGTATACCTGGGATAATGTTTTACCAATGTATTCATACGCTAACTGCACAAATAATTTTCTTACCTCGTTTTTATATAGCAAAGAAAAATTCAACACATTATCTGATTGACCTTGTAACGACCTGCTTTGATTTTTAAAAACGGAAGTATTATTAGCTGAAACCGCATCAGCCACAATCTTTGGTGAATTAACTTTGGAATTAATGTAAGTGTAATTAAGTGTGAAGCCGAGGCTGCCAAAATATTTTGTGTACACCAATTCAGCGCCTGCTATTTTTGCATCAGCAAAGTTCTGCGGAGTAAATACCAGTTGCCCGCCACTTAATGAAAGCAAAGCGTTTTCTATAGGATTTTTTAACTTCTTATAAAAAGCACTTACAAATAATTGTTCTTCGCCTGATGGAAATACTTCATAGCGAAGATCAAAGTTATCTGCCACAGTATGTTTAAGATTTGGATTACCTACTTCATCAAAATCCTGCCCTTGTATTGTGTAAGGAACGAGCTCAAAATAATTAGGCCGTGAAATAGATTTATTGTAAGAAGCACGAATGTTGGTTGTATGACTAAGCTTATATTTTAATTGAACAGAAGGTAAAAGGTCAGCATAGGTTTTTGTTACTTTAGAGAATGCAGTAGGATTAAATGTGTTCACATTAAAGCCCTGCGATGTATGCTCATAGCGGAATCCACCAAATATATCAAGCTTTTCAACAGATATTTTAGCTTCTGCATAACCAGCAGAAATATTCTCATAAGCATGATAATTATTTACATCATAATTAAAAGTTCCATGAGGATTATATACTGTCCATTGTGCAGAATAGATATCAGTGTAAGGTTTTTTAATACCATTGGAATCAGCAACGGCTCTAAGATCATATTCATCCTGCCGGTTATTTCTTTCTTTATGCCTGTATAACCCACCGGCTTTTAATTCTATCGAAACTTCATTTAGCTTTCCCCTGTAGGTGATATCACCAAGTGCATCATAATCTTTATCTTCATTATGCTGCCATATTCTTGAGATGCCATCAAAGTAATATGGTGTGCTTACAAATTTACCTATGGAATCTACACTTATCTTTTTATTGGTGCTTATCTCTGCCCTGTCGGGAGATTTTTTTGTAGCACTTGAATACACTCCTGTCCAATCAAACAATAAATTTTTAGATAGAATATGTTTACCTTCTATTTTAAGATTTTCCAAATACTCGTTGTTGGTAAGTGACCGGTAATTGCCGCCAATAGGGCCAGTGCCTGCAACGGTTCTTCCTCCATTACCTCCAATTATTGCTGTATCAATACTAAGCCTTGCCTGGGCCAGGTAGCTGTACAAAAAAACATTATTAATAATGATCTTATTCTTATCATTAAAGTTATAATCCGCATGTAATGCCAGCCCATTATTCAATTGTTGTGTTGAAGAAGTTCTGTTAGCTACATCCGTGATGTGAGGCACAAAATTATTTTGCGGATCAGGAGATACTATATTGAAAGATGAGTTAGCACCGTAACATTGATTTTGAAAATTATCCGCTATTAAGATGCCGAGTTTGTTATGTAAGAATCTCTTACCATAAGTTATTCCAAGCACTGTGGTTGGCAATGCAGTCTTTTGCTTAAAATCAAGATTAGGACGTGAAAAATCAGAGGGCTGTGCCTGATACTTTTCGGTAAATCTTTCATTTAAGCTTTTACTTTCTATCCGCCAGGTAGAAAATGCATCAAATTTCCTGTCAAGAAATATCTGGCTGTAACCTATTTGCGCTGTTGCTTTAAAAGTGAGTGAATCAGGTGCATCTTTCATGATAAGATTAACAGTGCCTCCAATTGCGTCACCTTCCATTTCAGGCAGTAATGATTTGCTTACTTCAATCTTTTGCAAAAGATCAGATGGAACAATATCCAATGAAACAAACCTCGACTTCTCATCAGGACTTGTAATTTTTACTCCGTTTATCAATGTATTATTATAGCGTGGTTCCAGGCCTCTTACAATAGCATAAGATTCATCAGCGCCGCTGTTCTTTTGCAGTGTAATGCCACTCATTCTTTGCAACACATTTGCCGCGTTAATATCAGGCGACCTTTCCATTGCTCTTGCAGAAATTACATTAGTGATATTATTTGCATTCTTTTCTGATGAGCGTGAAGATGATTCTTCTTCGCCATTGATCTTTGTGAATACATGCACATTGCTAAGTACTTGTACATTTTCAACAAGCGAAATTGTAAGCTCTATCTTTTTATCTTTCAGGTTTACATGTTGCGTATAAGGTTTAAATCCTACATAATTTATCTCAAGCATATAGTTTCCAGGCGTAACATCTTTAAACTTAAATTCACCATCTTCATCTGATATGCTATGCAAAGCTTTTCCATCGCTATTTATGAATAAAACAGAAGCTCCGCTTAGCTTTTGCCTTGTACCCTGGTTATATAAAGTTCCCTTAAAAGTGGCTTGTGCAAAAACTCCTGCGCAGCAAAAAAACAATAAAGCCGTTAATGTAGATACAACTTTCATGTGGTAAATTTTAAACAGCAAATCTGGTAGTATTACTTATATGAAATTCACAGAAACACTTTGTTAGCATTAACTTAATGATGATATAATAATTTAATAATAATTTGGTAACACCAATCTTAACTATAGAATTGCGACAGATTTTTTTCACAATTTGTTAATGCCAAACTGTTCTTCCAGGAGCTTATCTGCGTAATTTGCGCAAAAGAAAATAATGAAGAAATCAATTAATCAATTCATATTCTTAGCAGTAGTTACATTATTTTCTGTCGCAGGTAAAGCCCAAAAAACACCTTTGTATTCTTTTGAAAAAAAGATTGCATTGCCGGGAAATAGTGGTTATGATTATTTGTCAATTGATACAATTAATCATCACTTGTTTGTATCTCATGGCACATCAGTTAATGTAATTGATCTAACAACTGAAAAACCAATTGCAAGCATTGATAACATGAAAGGTGTGCATGGCATTGCTGTAGTAAATGAAGTAAATAAGGGTTTTATAAGTGATGGCAAAGATGATGCAGTGGCGGTTTTTGATCTAACCACATTTAAAACAATTAAGACAATCAAGCTAAGCGGTAAAAAGCCTGATGCAATTATGTATGATCCTTTTTCAAAGAAAGTGCTGGCTTTTTGTGGTGATAGTAACGATGCTTGTGTGATTGATATTGATAGCTTAACAGAAACCGGAACCGTTGCCCTTGGCGGCGCTCCGGAGTTTGCAGTTGCAGATGGCAAAGGCCTTGTATATAATAACCTGGAAGATAAAAGCAGTCTCGCAGTAATTGATACAAAGACAATGAAAGTAATTCATACGTATCCTCTGGCACCATGTGGCGGCCCTACAGGTATGGCATTAGATAAAATTAACCAACGCCTGTTTATTGCATGCCGTGAAAATAAAGGTATGAGTGTAGTTGATATTAATTCAGGAAAACTGATTACTACTGTACCTATTGGCGCAGGTGTAGATGCTGTTGCTTATGATGCATCTTCTCATTTAATATTTTGTTCTAACGGTGATGGCACTGCTACTATTATACAACAAGAATCTGCGGACAAATATGCTGTTGTGCAAACACTCACTACCCAACAAAGAGCGAAAACATTGGCCTTTGATAAATCTACACGCAAGCTTTATTTGAGCGCTCCTCAATTTGAACCGGGCACGAAAAATGTTGTTCCTAACAGCTTTGCGGTTTTTGTTTATAAACCATGATTACATAGGATAACCATAATTAATAATCATCTTCCGCATAAAATATATGTTGATTACCTGTTTGACATAATTTTATCACCTTCAAGCCAAAAAAGATAAGTTACTTTAGATTTGCTATTATCGTCTTTCTTTTCATAAGTTACTTTTCCTCCTTTTAATAAAGACAAAAATTCCTTTAAAGTTTTCTCTGTATCTGCTAATTCATCATCCAGTTCTGTTTTTCTTTCCTCATGCTTTTTTACCTGCATAAAATTTTTGAACATATCTTCAGCTTCTCCGGGCTTATATGCAGTTGAAGTATCATCCGACAAATGCTGATTAAATTTTTCGTTGGCTTTTTGTATTAAAATGGGTAATTCTATCTGCTCATCTAATAAACAAATGTACCCGTCAATTACATCTTTAAACAACACATGCTTTTTTAGTTTCATATTTTTGAATTTAAATTTGGGGTGTAAATCTCTTACATTTCTTTACATTTTCAATGTTAAGTTTTACTGATATCATACACTTTTGTAATACGACCCCTAAAGTATTCATGATTGAAATGTCAGCATTTTGGAGGTTTTAAATCACGAAAAAATCAAATGTTCATCAGCCTTACTGATTTTCTTTACATCATTTTGCAGAAAGCTTTTGAACCAGTTTCCTGATGCTTTTATGGTTCGTTTTTGAGTTGCAAAATCAACATGTACCAGCCCAAAGGCGGCATTAAATCCTTCTGCCCATTCAAAGTTGTCCAGCAACGTCCAGATAAAATACCCGTCAACTTTTATACCTTCCCGTTTTGCCCTGTACACCTGGGCTATATGATTTTGTAAATATTTAATTCTTTTTTCATCATTTATTTTACCATCTTCCAAAACATCAACAAAGGCAGCACCGCTTTCGGTAACGATTAATTTTTTTACGTTGGTATAACTGGCAAATTTTTTTAAACAGTGATAAACTGATTCAGGATAAACTTCCCAATTCATCACAGTTGTTTCAACATTTCGCTTGTTCGCTTTAATAATTTTTGCTGATATAAAAGGCATAAAATTACTATGACGCACTATTTCACGGGTGTAATTTTGAACGCCGATAAAATCCATATCAAACGCAAGCTTGCCCTCATCGCCGGGCTTTATAAACTTTTCAATTCGCCTTAAAATTTTTAGATCATTAACCGGATAACCTTTTCCGGCAAGAGGCTCAATAAACAGCCGGTTCACTAAAGCATCCACTTTGGTTGCTGCAATAATATCTTTTTGGGCATTGCTGTATGGCTCAATATATGAGCAGGAAAAGGTTGTACCTACATTACAATCAGGGTTTAACTGTTTTATTATCCTGCCACCTTCTGCCTGGCAAATTGCCGCATGATGAACAGCAGCTAAAAAATTATTAAGGCCTTTTTTTCCAGGCGCATGCACTCCTAAAAAATAGCCGGCGCCGGTAAATACCATTGGCTCATTTAACACGATCCAGTTCTTTACCCTGTCTCCAAAATGCTTTAAACAGCAATCCACATAATAGCTAAACCAATGTATAATTTCCCTGTTTGCCCATCCGCCTTTTTGTTGCAATTCTGCAGGAAGATCCCAATGATACAAAGTAATCCATGGCTCAATGTTAAGCTCAAAACACAGATCAATAATCCTGTTATAAAAATCTATTCCCTGGTTATTAATTGCGCCTGTGCCGTTGGGAAGAATCCTGCTCCATGCTATTGAAAAACGATAATTCGGAATTTGCAATGATGCCATAAGACTTATATCCCTGGCATAATTGTTATAAAAATCACATGCTACCCGGCCATGATGATTATTATAAATTTTTCTTTTCTTCATCACAAAATCATCCCATATTGACAAACCTTTACCGTCAAGATTATAACCTCCTTCAATCTGATAAGCCGCAGTGGAAACGCCCCACTTAAAATCTTCGCCAAAGTTTTCTCTCAACACTTCCATTAAATTATCCTGAAATTTGATTGATAATTTTTTCAAGACTTAACTGCTTGAATTTTTTTAAAGAATAAGCTGATTTACCCAGTCGCATAGCGGGTTGTGTATGTAAGGCTGAGTAGTGTTTATGCAGTATATTGTTTATTATCTCTTCAGTATTATTGGGATAATTTACGCTGATAATATCTGAAGATTTCACCCAGCTTTTTATCTTTTCAAGATGCTTAAGCTTTAAGCTCATTAAAACTTTTATTCCCATTTTTTGAAGAGCCGCCGCATTGCATTGTTGTTCGTACTGGCCTTTCATCGGCACTACAATTAATTTCTTATTTAAGAACATCGCCTCAGCCGGCGTTTCAAAGCCTGCACCACACAAAATACCTGTGCATGAAATAAGGCTTTCAATAAATGCATCATTATTTATTGGCTGAATGTTTACATTATTTTTTTTATAAGATTTTTTTGAATGCTTTGAGAAAACAATCCATTGAACATTTTGTATTTCCTGTAATACTTTAATTATCCGGCTATCATCATAGGCAGGAAGATATACGGTGTAATGATTATTATTTACAACAGTTGCATTCCTGATCTGGTTCCTGATAACCGGTGTGTAAATATTTTTATCATATTCTTTAAAATGAAAACCATACTTAACTGAAACAGGGGCATAATTTTTAAGGATTGCTTTTCCAACTACATCATTGCTTTGCGGCCTGGGAGAATTTTTATTAATAACCGCAACCTGGTGACTTAACCCAATACATTCTTTATTTTTTAAGCGGCACGCCCAGGCACTCACGGGTTCAAAGTCATTGATAACGATATCATATTTTTCAACCGATAAACTTTTGATCTCAATAAATAATTGTTTGAGATTACTTTTCTTATATGTTGCTAAAAGATCAACACCTCCTTTTTTACCAAACACAAAACTCAAGCCTTTAAATTTATACTTTACAGGATATGGCAATTCAACATCTGCTTCAGTACCGCTTACTAAAATATCCAATTGGCCTTTATCTTTTAAAATAGGAATAATGTCTTTTGCCCTGCTTAAATGCCCGTTACCAGTGCCTTGTATTGCATACAGTATCTTCATTCTGATCTCATTAAATTAAATCCACTCAAAAGATTTTCAAACAACTGTGTATTTGTAGGATCGTCTTCTTCTTCATAAAGCGTCATCCTGGCCATTTCATTTTCATCATACTTGTACAAGCTCCATTTGCCATCTGCATATTCAAGGGCGGTAAGATTTTCAATCCAGTCGCCCGAGTTTAAATATAATATTGAACCATATTTATTTTGCAGCTCTCTTATTTCCGGCTGATGAATATGACCGCAGATAACATAATCATATTTATTTTCTATGCCAATGTCTGCAGCAGTTTGTTCGTAATTATTTACAAACTTAACAGCGCTTTTAACACTGTTCTTAATTTTTTTTGATAATGATATTTTGCCCCTGTTAAAAATTTTTTCAGAGATAAAATTTACAAACCTGTTAATGAGAATAAGAATATCATAACCAATAGCGCCAAGCTTTGCAAGCCATTTGGAATGTTGCATGGTTACATCAAATACATCGCCATGAAAGAACCATGCAACTTTATTATCAGGAAGTGTTAGCACAAGTTTATCCACTATCTTAAAGGAGCCCATTTTCAAACCTGAAAACTTCCTGAGCATTTCGTCATGATTGCCGGTTATGTAATACACCTTGATCCTTTTACTCATCCAACTGATTAAATGCTTTATAATTTTCATGTGGCTTTTAGGCCAATACCTTTTGTTAAACTGCCATATGTCAACTATATCGCCATTAAGAATTACTGTTTTAGGTTTGATGCTTTTTAAATAACATAGTAATTCTTTTGCATGGCATCCGTAAGTACCTAAGTGAACATCTGATATAACTACAATATCAATCGCCCTTTTTTTTACTTGCATGTTTAAAATTGCACTTTATAAAACCTGAAAGGAGAATGAAGACCGGCCAAGCGACGAAGAAATAATCGTACTGTAAGATTTACAAAAAAGTAAGTGATTCTTTTCACAAGGAAAATTTTAAATCTAATTTTCTTACATCCTGCTTTACCTGCAAAGGGAATCTTCTAATATGAATAAATCTTTATGGAATAATTAAGTGAATGTTAAGTTTAAAAATCGTTGGCAATTAGTGGTATAATTTCTCTTTCAAAATTCATCTTCCGGGATTGCAGCAAAGGCAACTCTATTAATTGCCGATAATTTACATTAAATTTTTGTGCAAACGGTTGCCTGTTCTGTTACTATCGCAAATTTTGTAGTTTTAAACGTTCTTCTTACAACTGGTTAATATAAGATTGTAAATAAGCAAAGAATTAAAATAACAATTAATATGAATAGAAAAGATTTCATAAAAACAACTAGTTTGGCAGCAGCAGCAATGGCTATGTCACCAACTGATAAACTTTTTGCCAATGCAGCTGATGCTAAAGTAAAGCTTGCTATAATTGGTGTAGGTGCCCGCGGGCAAAATCATCTTGAGCTTCTTTTGGGAAGAGAAGATGTTGACGTGGTAGCAATTTGTGATATAGATGATCGTGCCTTGAAGAATTCAAAAGATATGATTACAAAGAGCGGCAAAAAGATGCCACAGGTTTTTACAGGAGATATTTATGCCTGGAAAAATATGCTTGGGGTAAAAGGTGGCTTAGATGGTGTGCTTATTGTAACTCCATGGGAATGGCACAAACCTATGGTAATTGGCGCCTTGGAAGCAGGGCTTAAATATGTTGCTACAGAAGTAATGTTAGGCATCACTTTACAGGATCATTGGGATGTAGTGAAGGCTGCAGAGAAATACAATGCCAATGTAATGATGCTGGAAAATGTTTGCTATCGCAGAGATGTAATGGCTGTATTAAATATGGTGCGGCAAGGATTATTTGGCGAGCTCATACACCTGCAGGGCGGCTACCAGCACGATCTTAGGGACATAAAATTTAATAACGGTTATGAAGGAAAGGAGCATGGTGTGGAGTTTGGCGAGAAAGCTTATTCAGAAGCCCGCTGGAGAACAGAACATTCCGTTCATCGCAATGGCGACTTGTATCCCACACATGGGGTGGGGCCGATTGCACAATTTGTAAATATTAATCGCGGCAACCGCTTTCTTTCATTGTGCTCTTTTTCTTCAAAAGCAAGAGGATTGCATAATTATATAGTAAAGTGGGGAGGCGAAAATCATCCGAATGCAAAAGTGAATTTTAAATTAGGTGATGTAGTTACTACTTCTATCAATTGCGCTAATGGCGAAACTATCTTGCTGCAACACGATACTGATTTGCCAAGGCCATATTCTTTAGGATTTCGGGTACAGGGAACCGAAGGCTTATGGATGGATGTAAACAAAAGTATTTATATACAGGAAAAATCTGCCAAGCCGCATGAATGGGATGAAGAAAAAAGCTGGTTGGATAAATATGACCATCCGCTTTGGGTAAGATGGAGCAAAGAGACTGCAGGCGCAGGACACGGCGGTATGGATTTTTTTGTAATTCATTCTTTTGTGGAATCTGTTAAGCGCAAAACTCCTACGCCAATGGATGTTTATGATGCAGCAGCGTGGAGTGCTATTACGCCTTTGAGTGAGCATTCAATCGAACTGGGAAATCAAACAGTAGAGTTTCCTGATTTTACCGGTGGCCAGTGGATGTATCGCAAGCCTGTGTTTGCTTTAACTGATGCATATTAAATTATCGCTTTCATTAATTATTCATCTTGAGAAACCGGATGTTTAAATGTGTTTGCAAAATATCAACTTACGTTGTATTTCTATTCTTAAGCATTTTTAATCTGTCAAGACAACTAAATATTGAAACCATTAGCCTTGGCTTTAGTGGAAATAGCAGGCTTGAAACCGAACCTGGTAAAGCAATGACAGAGATAGATGCTTCCTGTTATGTAATTGATTGCGGCCCTAATCTTACGCCTGAACTTGCGCAGCAAAGAACAATCTCTTATAAAATTTCTAAAAGAAAATAAACCCGGGATTTTAATTCTTCTTGTTGAAAATATTAATTATCTGCAAGGAAGATTTGATCGTATTACAAGGTAAACTATTGATAGCATTAACCTGGCATTTAAACACGCAAACAATTCACTTAAAAAAGTAGGTGTAAAAAATATTT
>CAXSDW010000106.1:9914-11433 GCA_964236235.1 uncultured Chitinophagaceae bacterium | reverse complement strand
AAAAGCACACTTATCCGTTGCGTAAATCTTTTAGAAAAACCAACTTCAGGCGAAGTAATTGTTGATGGACAAAATCTAATTAATCTGACTGAAACTGAATTAGCAAAGGCCCGAAGGCAGATTGGTATGATCTTTCAGCATTTTAATCTTTTATCTTCCTGTACAGTTTTTGAAAATGTTGCGCTTCCATTAAAGCTTCAGCATGTATCAAAGGTTAAGATTAAAGAAAGAGTTTCAAGCTTATTGTCTTTGGTTGGCCTTGAACAAAAGTATAATGATTATCCTGCCCGTTTATCCGGAGGCCAGAAACAACGAGTGGCCATTGCACGTGCACTTGCCAGCAATCCAAAAGTGTTGCTTTGTGATGAAGCAACAAGCGCTTTGGATCCCGGCACAACGAGGTCTATTTTAGCTTTATTAAAAGATATAAATCAGCGTTTAAATATTACCATTTTGCTCATCACTCATGAAATGGATGTAGTAAAAAATGTTTGTGATAACGTTGCCATTTTAAGTGAAGGCAGGCTTATTGAACAGGGAATGGTTGGCACTATTTTTTCGCAGCCGGCAATGGAAGTCACAAAGCACTTTATTGAATCATCTTTGAATATTGATATTCCGGTTGAATACCAGCAACGTTTGAGTAATACGCCGGACGATAATAAATTTCCTTTAATAAGATTTGAATTGAGCGGTCAATCGCTGGATGCACCGGTGTTGTCAGAAGCGTCCAGGTTGTTTCATGTAGATAATCATATCATCTCAGGCAAAATTGATTCAGCAGGTGGAGTTACCTTTGGTGTGTTGCTTATAGAAATCCGCGGAAATGCGATCAACACAAAAAAAGCAATAGAATTTTTTAAACAGAAAAATAGTAAAGCAGCAATTTTGGGATATGTCTGAATCAATGATGTGGCTTATTATAAAAGGTACCGGCGAAACATTAATCATGACATTCCTGTCGGGCTTTTTCGGTTTTGTAATCGGGCTTCCTGCAGGTGTTTTACTTTTTATGACACGCCAGGGCCAGGTGTTGGAGAACAGGTCTTTAAATAATTCAGTTTCTGTAATAGTGAATATATTTCGTTCCATTCCTTTTATTATTTTAATTGTATGGATGATACCATTTACAAGAATGCTGGTTGGTACATCTATTGGTGTGCAGGCTGCGCTGGTGCCCTTAAGTATAGGCGCAGCGCCGTTTATAGCCCGTATGGTAGAAAATAATCTTCTTGAAGTTCCTTATGGATTGATAGAAGCAGCAAGGGCCATGGGCGCAACCCCTTTACAAATTGTTCGCAAAGTACTTTTGCCCGAAGCGCTTCCTTCCATTATAAACAGCGCATCAATTACATTAATAACATTGGTAGGTTATTCTGCCATGGGCGGCGCTGTAGGTGCAGGAGGTTTGGGGCAAATCGGCTATCAATATGGATATGTAGGCTATGATGTTGTGGTAATGAATACGGTATTAATATTGTTGGTAATACTCGTTTTTCTTATCCAGTTTCTTGGAGAT
>CAXSDW010000106.1:0-9814 GCA_964236235.1 uncultured Chitinophagaceae bacterium | reverse complement strand
ATGACAAAAAATTTTAAGCAATTAAAAATATTGGTTCTCATCATTGCATTAGTAACTTACGTTGGCTGTGGAACAAGAAGTAAAAAAGATGATCCGTCTTATATTAAAGTTGGCATAGAATCAGGACTGGAATATAAAGTAGCTGAGGTAGCAAAAAAAATTGCAAAAGAAAAGTACGGGCTCAATGTTGAACTTGTACAATTTAGTGATTATGTAATGCCCAATGTTGCGCTCAGCCAGGGCGATATTGATGTGAATGCTTTTCAGCACAAGCCATATCTTGATGTTCAATCTAAAGAGCGTGGGTATAAGTTTGCCATTGTAGGAAACACCTTTGTTTACCCGATTGCCGGCTATTCAAAAAAAATAAAAAACTTAGCTGAACTAAAAGATGAAAGCACTATAGTAATACCCAATGATCCCACCAATGAAGGCCGTTCATTGCTCTTATTACAAAAACAGGGATTAATAAAATTGAGAGAAGGCATTGGCATTCTGCCGAACATTTCAGACGTTGTAAGCAATCCGAAAAAAATAAAAATAGTTGAACTGGAAGCGCCGCAGTTGCCAAGAGCATTGGATGATCAAAATGTTGCCATCGCAATTATAAACAGTAATTTTTCTGCACAAGTTGGCTTAATGGCCAATCGTGACGGGCTGTTTATGGAGGATAAACAATCACCTTATGTTAATCTTATTGTAGCAAGAATGGATAATAAAAATGATGACAAGGTGAAGAAATTTGTACAAGCTTATCAATCCGCTGAAGTTGAACAAGCCGCACAGGAAGCATTCAAAGGCGGCGCAATTAAAGGCTGGTAATGATTAAAATTTGCATACTTAATTATTTTTTAAATTGTAAAAGCTCTTACCCATCTCCCAGGGGAGAGGGGTTGGGGTGAGGTCATCTAATGATACTTAAAAACATACATACAAAGCAATCTCCATTTTATTCCTTTAATTACTTTGCATGTTTCCGCACATTTATACTTCTACTTATAAATTCTTCATGTGTATTTGCACAAGTTCAAACAACTGATACTTTAAAAAGCAATACAGCAGGTGATCGCCGCAAATTCATCACCCATTTTTTTGAGCAGCAGGCACAGGTAAAATATATCTATCAAACAATGATAAGCCCAAATGCTTCGGCTGTTGCATGGTGTGCCGATGGTATGCAAGGCTCGCAGGCAATCTACCGTTCATACTTATCACATACTGATACCGCATTTCGTATTTCTGCAGTTTCATCTGCTACAGAAACATGTCATGAAACTGAACCGCAATGGTCGCCTGATGGCCATGATATTGCTTTTTTTTCAGATGGAAAATCACAAGGGCAGTTACAAATATTTATCGCAAATGCTGAAACAGGCGCCTTGTTAAATGCAAAGCCACTTACACAATTTGATGGTTATGTATCACATCTCAAATGGTCGCCTGATGGAAAATATCTGAGTGTTCTTTATGTTGAGAAAGCAAGCCGTGAACCATCTCCTATGGCTGCTGAAAATAAAGCAGTGGGTTTAATTGATTCCGCTTTAAACAGGAATGTTCAGCACATTGCAGTAATTAATTTACTCACCGGAAAAATGAAAATAGTAACACCTGACAATCTATATATTTTTGAATACGACTGGTCGCCTGACAGTAAGAAGTTTGTTTATACGGCTGCGCCTCCGCCGGGTGATGATAACTGGTATATCGCACAATTATATCAGCAAAGTGTTTTTACAATTGATACGTTATTATGCTATAAACCATTAAGGCAAATTACGCTTCCGCGATGGTCGCCTGATGGAAAGCGCATTGCTTTTATTGAAGGTTTGATGAGTGACCAGGGCGGAACAGGAGGCGAGATATTTACCATTTTTTCAACCGGTGACAATAAACTAAAAAACCTTACACCACACAGAACTTCTACGCCCTCATGGTTTACATGGCGCCCTGATGGTACTATTTTATTTACTGAATTTGTTGGTGGTTCTGTTGCTGTTAATACACTCAACACTTTTACTACTACTGTAACTAATTTATGGAAAGCCGATGAATCCATACGGGCCGGTTCAGACGAAATGAGCTTGTCTGCAGCAGGCAGCAAAGCTTTGCCAACGCTGGCTTTTATACGTACGTCATGGAGTAAGCTCCCTGAAGTTTATTGCGGTACTTTAAATCAATTAACGCAGGTTACACATCTTAATACAACCATGCAACATACAACTAGAAAGGCTGAAAATATTGAGTGGAAAAATGAAGGACAGCGTGTGCAGGGTTGGCTTTTATACCCGGCTAATTATAATTCAACGAAACAATATCCTATGCTGGTATGTGTGCATGGTGGCCCTGCATGGATCACTACGCCTACATGGAGTGCGCCCGATTTCAATACCACTGTTTATACACAATTAGGCTATTTTGTTTTCTTTCCTAATGCCCGTGGAAGTTATGGTCAAGGTGAAAAGTTCACTCTTGCAAACCGCCGTGATTGGGGCTTTGGTGATCTTCGTGATATTATAATTGGTGTTGATTCAGTCATAAAAAAGTTCCCTGTAGATAACCGGAGAATCGGAATACTCGGTTGGAGTTATGGTGGTTCTATGGCGATGTTTTCAATCACAAAAACGAACAGGTTCAGGGCTGCTGTTGCAGGTGCAGGTGCCGGCGACTGGTTAAGTTATTATGGCCAGAACGCAATTGATAAATGGATGTGGTCTTACTTTGGTGCATCACCTTACGATGATCCTGCAGCATATGCAAAATGCTCTGCAATGACGTACATTAAAAAAGCAAAAACACCTACCTTAATTCTTGTTGGTGAAAGAGATGGAGAAGCGCCTCCTCCGCAATCTTTTCAATTTTGGCATGCGTTAAAAGAACTGAAAGTACCGACACAACTTATGGTTTATGCAGATGAAGGACACAGCTTTGAGAAATTTGAAAACATGATTGATGTGAGTGTAAGAACAATTGAATGGTTCAATAAGTATATGGCACCTTAAGTGCAGGCAATTGCAATTTATGAAGTAAATTTTATCCAGTTATAATTATGCATAAAACTTTTGATGTAATTGTGTTAGGCCTTGGAGCACATGGCAGTTCAGCGCTTTATCATCTTTCCAAAACAGGAAGTAAAGTTGCCGGCTTAGATCAGTTTACACCACCGCATAATCATGGCTCATCGCACGGGCAAAGCCGCATCATCAGGCAGGCTTATCATGAGAACCCGCTTTACGTGCCATTTGTAAAAGAGGCGTATAACTTATGGTACGAAATTGAAAAAATTGCCGGTAAAGAGCTCTTGTTAAAAACAGGTGGCATCATGCTTGGCGCTGAAGATTCTTCTATAATTAAAGGCGCCAAATTAAGTGCCTCAACTCATGATATAGCTTTTGAATATCTCGATAACAACAGTATTAAAAATAGATTTCCTGCGTTGCGGCCATCTGCTGATACGGTTGGTGTATTGGATAAAGATGCAGGCATTCTTTTTCCTGAAGACTGCATACAAACTTATCTTGAACAAGCTTTAAAAAATAATGCATCTATTCTATACAATGAACGTGTGATTGAAATAATACCAAATGTTGATTCAGTAAAAATTATTACTGATAAAAATACATATCAAACTAACAAACTTATTGTAAGCGCAGGAGCATGGCTTAATGAAGTGATGCCTGACCTGCATTTGCCATTAACTGTTGAAAGGCAGGTGCTTTACTGGTTAAAAAACAACAATGAAAACTTACAGCAAAATCTTACACCGGGTCAATTACCGATATATATCTGGGAGTATCTGCCAGGCAAAATGTTTTATGGTTTTCCGGATTTGGGTGATGGAATTAAAATAGCGCTTCATCATGGTGGCGAGTCTGTAACGCCTGCTACGCTTACATCTTACGTAAGTGAAGAAGAGATAAGCGGCATTACAGCAGTTGCTGAAAAGTATTTAAACATTAAACCTGTGTTCAATTATTCAGCAACTTGTATGTTTACCAATACGCCTGACGAAAACTTTATTATTGATTTTCATCCGCAGCATAAAAATATTATTATAGCAAGTCCCTGCTCAGGTCATGGGTTTAAATTTGCCAGCGTTATAGGAAAGATTCTTTGTGATATGGCAACCGGAAAAACTATTTTATTTGATCTGTCACCATTTAGCATTTCAAGGTTTACAAAATAAACTGCATCATTAAAACCTTAAATTAATCGTGCTATAAAAGCTTATTAATCCCGAACATGCAATTTGTTTACCTGATAATTGTAACAGTTCCTGTTAATGGTTTAGAACCATTTCCCAGGTCAATAAAATAAACATATACAGATAGGGGAAGTATGTCGCCTTTATATTTTCCATTCCACGGCTTGCTGTAGCCCGCAGATTGATATACAAGTTCGCCATACCTGTCGAAAACTTTTACCAGGCAATTGCTATGATGTTCTAATCCCTTTATTCCCCAGTAATCATTAATTCCATCATTGTTTGGCGTAAATGCATTGGGCACTTTAAGATCAGAAAAAACGGTTACTGTTATTTGTTTATTCGTTTTACAACCTTGCATAGATGAAACTTCAAGATTATAGGTTTGCGTATTTAATGGCCATACTTTTGGATTAGAAATACCGGTGCTATTTATATTGACAGCAGGCGTCCAGTTATAAGTGGAGATACCCGGTGTACCAATCACTGATAATTGTACAGTATCACCACTTAAAATTACCGGGTTATCAGGCTGAATAAGCAGGTTAGGAGATGAACTTATCAGTACCGTTGATTTATTTGATGGAACATTTTCCGCATTATTGCAAGGCAAATCATTAGTGCTGAGAAAACATTGCACGGTATCATTTGCTGATAAGGTACTCGTTGTAAAAGTTGCACCTTCGCCGGCAATATAATTATTTACTCTCCATTGATAAGCCGGATTATTGCCTGCATTTATTGCTGAAGCTGTAAAGGTAACAGGCGTTCCAGCACATACATTGCCGGTGGAAGAAGCGATTGTAACAGATGGGCTTACTGCAAAATTTATTACCATGTTATTAGAGATTGCAGATTTGATAGCAGTACATGAAAAAGGATTTGTAAGTACACAGCTTACTACATCTCCATCGGCAAGCGCAGTGATTGTAAAAGCCGGGCTATTGGTACCTGCATTGTTACCATTGATCTTCCATTGGTAGGATGGCGAAGTACCACCATTAACGGGAATAGCGGTAAAGTTTACAGGTGTGCCGCTGCATATATTTCCGGTTGCTGATGAAGAAATACTTATACTAGGATTAACAGGTGGAGTAAAAGATACCGTGATTGCATTTGAAGTTGCGGCAGGATAAATACAACCTGAATTGTTGATAACAGTACAACTTACTTTGTCTCCCGTTTTTAAACTACTGGTGACGAAGATAGAGGTATCAGTTCCTGCGTTAACGTTATTTAATTTCCATTGATATGTTGGTTTGAGCCCGGCATTGGTTGCCGCCGCAGAAAATGTAACAGCTGCGTTCGGGCAGGTTGAAGCATCCTGGTTTGAGGTTATGTTTATAGTTATCGCTTCTGGTTTTATTGTTTCACTGAACATTGCGACAAACATATCAGAATTGCCACCACGTGTTTGCTGCACTGCGTTGCAGGTTGCTATACTATCATTTGCCATGGTAACACCACATACAAAAACATTCCCTGCATTATCAGTAGTTACATCTCTTCCCTGGCCTGAGCCGTATCCATAATAAGTTCCCCACGTACGATTTCCATTAGCAGTAAGCTTTGCAATATATACATTCAATTTGCCGGTTAAAGCGGTAGTTTGGTAAGCATTGCCGGTTACAATATTATTTGTTGAAAGCGAATAGCCGGTAATGATGATATTATTATTTACATCACTTGTAATACCGGAAACAGCTTCCTTTCCATTTCCGCCATAATATGTTCCCCAGATGTTGTTTCCATTAGCATTGAATTTAGCCACAAATCCATCATTTGCATTGCCTCCAAAACCAGGCTGGTAAGTTCCTGCAGTGGCAATATTAGTTGTTGAAGAAGTGATGCCGCCAATGATAATATTGTTTTGTTTGTCACAACATATAGCATCTGAATAATCACCGCCGCTTCCTCCATAATAAGTGGCCCATAAAAGGTTGCCTGTGTCATTAAACTTTACAAGCATTGCGTCATCAGAACCTCCCGCCATCGTAGTTTGAAAAGCGCCTGGTGTAGCAATACCGGTTTTAGAATTAGTAATGCCTGTAGCATACACATTACCATTATTGTCTAAAGCAACACCGTAAAAAATATCTGATAATGCGCCGCCGAAATAAGTGGCCCATAGCCTGTTGCCATTATTATCAAAAGAAGCTATAAATCCATCTCCCTTATCAGCAGGTGCTGTACCACCGGCATAAACAGGCTGATAACAACCCGGTGAAGAAATGCCATTTAAAGAATTTGTTTCACCGGCAACAAAAATATTTCCATTAGCACCTGCTCTTATGCCATATAAATAATCTGCTCCTGCACCTCCATAATAAGTGCCCCATATTCTATTGCCTGCAGCATTGAATTTGGCCACAAAAGCATCTCTTACATTATTTACATTTCCATGTACCGGTTGATAACTGCCAGGCGTTGCAATACCTGTCTTAGAATTAGTGCTGCCCGCAACAAATATGTTTCCATTGTTATCACTACAAATACTATAAAGATCGTCACTTCCTTCACCGCCATAATACGTCATCCACAACAAATTTCCATTGCTTTCAAACTTACCGATCATGGCATCTGTAAATCCCATCAATGTAGTTTGATAAGCGCCAGTGGTAGCAAGATTAACATTACCCGATGCGCCTCCCACCAAAATATTACCACCCGGATCTTTTGCAATGCAGGATGCATAATCATTTAAACTGCCTCCGTAATATGTTCCCCAAATGAGTGCCGGAACGGGATCAATGATGAGTGTTTTACTGGTATCATAAAAAGGAATGGTAAATTTATACAATCCGTTACCGCACTCTTTATAAGCCACGTTGATCTTACTTTTATTTGCTGGCTGCATAAGACGCAATGGCCTTTCATCCGCAATAAAACTGGCAGGCATTTTTTCTTCAATTTTACCTTTAGCAACTTCAATAATAATCCTGTTATTTCTCAGGTTTGTTTTAGCGCCATTATATTTTAGTCTTATTTGATCGGCATCAGCGCCGGGTTTTATCAAAAAGTAATATTCAAAACCTTTTTCATTATGGATATTTCTTGTATCAAAAACAAGGTCAATGCCGGGATAAATGTCTTTATATAATACACGTTTATAATGATATACTTTAATACTTTCTGTATTTTTTGATGTATAATAAACAGCATAACTTTCTGACCTTTCTTCTGCAACAGTTTGAGGAGATGAATTAGCGCCGGGAAATTGAATATCCACACGATGAAAGCGATAAGTTGCAGAATCACTTTCTTTATTTTTTTCACCGGTTAAAGAATTTTCCTGTACACCGGCCGGCTTTTGAAGAACTTCATAAGTATCATAACTAAAGCTGTTTTTCTTCAATTGTACGTTCATCCTGTTTGCGAAGAGCAAGTATTTTACGTCATTATTTTTTTGGTGAAACTGGTTATGTATTTGTCCTTTGTTCTCAACAAAACCATTTGTTTCACTAAAGTTATGGAACGATCGGGTACTGCTGTTTTGTGAAAACAACTTTACAGTTCCAATAATAAAAATGGACAGGAAAAATCCTCTTCTTACCAGAGAATAAGTTTTCATAACAATTATGAAGATATTGCAGAATGGCCAGATTTTGAAAGGATGCCTTAGTGTATTTTGAATCTTAAGAATGTATAATGTATAACCATTTAATTCATCTTCATCACTTACTTAACACAGGTAAAATAATTTTACTGCTTCCTGTTGCATTGTGATAAATGTTGATTGTTGCTTTTTGAAAATCAGTTTCTTTAGCATGATAAATATCAACAAAGCTTTGCGGATTACGATCTGCCAACGGAAACCAACTGCTTTGAACCTGTATCATAATCCTATGACCTTTTTTAAATGTATGTGCAACATCACCTAACTTATATTTTACTTCATCTATTTTGCCGGGTGTAAATGCCTCAGGTTTTTCATAGCTGTTTCTAAACCTTCCCCTGAAAATTTCCCCATGCACCAGCATCTGGTAACCACCCATCGGATATTTTTTTTCAGTATCTTTATCTGCATAAATATCTACAGTATTGTAAGAGAGATAATCAGGAAAAACATCAATCAGCTTCACTACAAAGTCTGCGTCAGTTACTGAAATGCTTGTTATAAGATCCGCAGCCACATTGCCCGTAACGGTAATGTCATCATTTAAAGTATCAGTCTGAAACACCAGTACATCAGGTCTTCTTGAAGCAAACCGCTGGTCATCTGTCATGTAATTTCTTGTACGGTTAAAATGAACATCTTCAGTGTATGGAACCGGCTTCCTCGGATCACTGATATAATCCGAATAGCCGGTAGCATTTGTTGGCTTGCTCCAGCTAAGCTTTCCATTTGGCTGTAAATAGAGTTCTTTATCCTGTTTTTCTGCAGGCGGCCATTGGTTAAATGTTTTCCATTGATTTTGCCCGGTAATAAAAATGTTTGCTTCAGCAATCTTTGAAATATCACCTTTGCCTTTAAGATAATAATTGAAAAAAGGAATTTCAATATTCTGCTGGTACCATGCAGAAGTGTTGCTTCCAAACTCAACATTACCCAAGTGTGTTCCATCATTATTAGCCCATTGTGTATGATACCACGGCCCCATTACTAGTTTATTAAAATCTTTACCTTTGTTATTTTCTTCTGCCGCTTTATAAGCGTTCCATGCGCCCCAGTTATCTTCTGCATCAAACAAGCCGCCTACCCACAGCATTGCAGGTTTAAGATCATGAGTCGCATTTCGTGCATCACGGGCTTTCCACCATTCATCGTAATTTGGATGGTTCATTACATCATTCCAAAAAGGCATGGAGTCTCCGATCTTCTTTGTAAGATTCGCATCTGTTCCTGCTTCAAGATAAAATTTATAATTATCATGAATGAGATATCCAATGCTGTTGGCAGGTACTGATGTTGGCTTTGGATGCGGCTGGCCAAAACCAAAGCCCAATGCAGAATAAAAATCAAAAGCATCCATTTGAAAGAATGCACCGTTGTGGTGAAAATCATCACCGATAAACCAGTTGGTAACAGGCGCCTGCGGACTTACCGCTTTTAATGCAGGATGGTTACTTGCAGCTGCCATTGTAGAATAAAAACCAGGATAGGAAATACCGAACACGCCTGCATTTCCATTGTTGTTTTCAAGGTTCTTTACCAGCCAGTCTATAGTGTCATAAGTGTCAGAAGATTCATCAATCTCTTTTGCTTTTTTATCAGGTTTAAATGGCCGCACATTTACGAACTCACCTTCGCTCATCCATCTTCCGCGTACATCCTGTTTTACTAAAATGTAACCTTCTTTAGCATAATTAATTTTATAGCCATTCCAATATTCTTCATCAAATTTATCAATGCCATAAGGTGCACATGAGTAAGGCGTGCGGCTTAACAATATTGGATGTTTTTCATTTTTATTCCTGGGCAGGTAAATGGAAGTAAAAAGTTTAATGCCGTCTCTCATCAAAATATAAACTTCTTTCTTATAATAATTTTGCGCAAACCATACTGAATCTTGCTGCCGGGCCTGCGTTTCAAAAGAAGTAATAACAAATAAAAGAAGAAACATTTTTTTCATATGAGTTATATTATGGGGAAGAGTAAACGGTTTTGGATGA
>CAXSDW010000105.1:8254-11590 GCA_964236235.1 uncultured Chitinophagaceae bacterium | reverse complement strand
GCGATAAAGATGGAATTATTGATGTGGTAGACGATACCAGAGATCTTATCAATATTATAAAAAGTAAAAATGTAAGTGGCGCTGATGATATAGTATATAGAGAAATAAAAGAAGGAAAACATGACTACACTTACTGGAGCCGGGTCTTTCCTGAATTCTTAATTTGGGCAGTTGGTAAATAAATTAAGCCTGTTTGAATACAGCAATTAACTCTTTTTTGAAACGCTGCTTGCACCGCTTGAATGTACATTTTTCATTAATGCATCTCCTTTATAAAAAACGGAGCTTGCGCCTGTAGCATTTACTGAAATTTCTTTATTAACTGTAATGCGAATATCAGAAGCGCCTGTAGCTTTTACTGAACATTCATCTGCGGCAAGGTCATAACTTTTTACATCACTTGCGCCACTTGCTTCAATATCAATATTACCAACAGTGCCGGTAACATTTACCTGCGAAGCGCCGCTTAGACTTACAACTAACTTTGAAATTTTTACATTGCCGGTGATGTCGCTGGCTCCAGATAATTTAAGACTTAAATTTGTTTCTGAAACATCGCCGGTAATTTTAAAACTACTTGCGCCTGATGCATCAAGAACTGTAACATCTTTAAAAGATACATATGCCCTGAGTTTTTTATTGCCCAAACTCCAGTTTAATTTATCGCCATCAAAGTATATTTTAAGCACGCCGTTAACTACTTCAGTCTTTATTTTATCACGATACTTATCCTCGCCGGCGCTTACTGCCACTGCTTCTGAAGAGCTTTGTGATAAATACACATCAATTGCGCCTGAAACTTTTATGGCATTAAAGCTTGTTACATTTCTTACTTCAGCATTTTTATCATTTATAATTGTTTGCTGTGCAAATGAATGAAGACAGACAAGCGTTAAGAATGCAAAAAATATTTTTTTCATGCTGTTAGATTTTTTATGAAACGGATTTAATAATTAAAAGTTACAGTAAAAATTATGAAAGAAGTATATTTGCACTGCTTCATAAATAATAAATAAGAAGCTTTAGTAACCGGGGTGCGTTAGTCATTTGACTGATTGCTGAGAAATACCCGCAGAACCTGATCAGGATAATGCCTGCGAAGGGAGATAACATTTTCACACTCCTTTTCATGGTATTATCCGATTGCTAAATGGATAAATAACTTATCATGAAAAAAAACTTATTGAGCTTCATAGCTGTAATTTTCTCTGTTCACATATTTGCGCAAAACAGTGATAAAAAAAATGACACAATACTATTAGAACCCATAGAAATAAGGGCAATAAGGGCTGCTGATAAATCTCCTTTCACTAAAACAAATCTTACTACAAAAGATATTGAAAAAGTAAATCTCGGGCAGGATCTTCCATACATTTTAAATCAGACTCCGTCTGTTGTGGTTAATTCAGATGCAGGCACGGGCATCGGATATACAGGCATTAGAATAAGAGGCACTGATGGCACAAGAATTAATGTAACCTTAAATGGTATCCCATATAATGATGCAGAAAGCCAGATATCTTATTTTGTTGATCTGCCCGATATTGCATCATCTGTAAACAGCCTTCAGATTCAACGAGGTGTTGGCACGTCATCCAATGGCGCCGGGGCTTTTGGCGCTACCATAAATTTATCTACCAATGAAATAAATAAAAAAAGTTACGCTGAATTTGATAACAGTTACGGCTCATTTAACACCTGGAAACATACCTTAAAATTGGGTTCAGGTTTATTAGCAAAACATTTTACTGCTGATGCAAGAGTATCAACAATCAATAGTGATGGCTATGTTGACAGGGCAAAATCTGATCTGAAATCTTTTTATATAAGCACCGCATATGTTGGTGAAAAAAGTTCGCTTCGCTTTAATGTATTAAGTGGTAAAGAAAAAACTTACCAGTCGTGGTATGGCATTCCTGAAAATTTTTTAGACAGTGACCGCACTTACAATCCGGCAGGAACTGAAAAACCTGGAACGCCTTATAACAATGAAACTGATAATTTTATCCAAACTCATTACCAGCTGTTTTACAACCACCAAATTAATACAGCCGTAAGCTTTAATGTTGCAGCTTTTCTAACGCACGGTGCAGGCTATTATGAAGAATACAGAGCAGCACAAAATTTTGCAGACTATGATTTACCGGATTATAATGACGGCACATCGTTAATTACTACTACAGATCTTGTAAGACAATTATGGCTTAAAAATAATTTGTATGGAACCATTTTCTCACTTCAACAACAAAATGCAAAAACACATTTTACTTTAGGCGGCGGCTGGAACAAGTTTGATAACAAACATTATGGCATTGTAACGTGGGCGCAGCAAGGTTTTCCAAAGGACTTTAATTATTATAATTTAGATGCACATAAAACTGATTTGAATATCTATACAAAACTTCAACAACAGCTTAGTAAGTATTTTCAGGCATTTGCTGATATTCAATTAAGAAAAATTAATTACACAATAAATGGTTTCGAAGATAATCCAACCTTAGAAATTCATAAGCATTATACATTTATAAACCCAAAGGCGGGCATCACTTTTAATAAAGATAACTGGCAGGTTTCTATGTCTTATTCTATGGCGTCTAAAGAGCCAAACAGGGATGATTTTGAAGCCGGTATTAACCAGCAACCATTGCCCGAGACGTTGCATGATATAGAAACAGGCGTATCAAAAAAAACGAATAAATATGCTTATGGAATTACAGGTTACTATATGTATTACCGCAACCAGTTAGTGCTTACCGGAAAAATAAATGATGTAGGCGCATATACAAGAACCAATACACCATCAAGTTACAGGTTGGGCATTGAACTTGAAGGCAAAATAAAATTAAATAACTGGCTCAATGTTGAGGCAAATTTTGCGCTTAGTGAAAATAAAATAAAACACTTTACCGAATACATAGATGATTATGATAACGGCGGGCAAATATCTTACAACTATAATAACACCGATATTTCTTTTTCACCAAATCACGTTGGTGCAGGTTCTTTAAACTTTACGCCGGCGAAAAATGTTGAAGTTAGTTTGATATCAAAATATGTAGGAAGACAATTCCTTGATAATACTTTTAAAGTTTCAAGAAGTCTTCATGGTTATTATGTACAGGATATCAGAATAGGTTATACATTAAAAAATAAATTTTTGAAGGAGACGAATTTTGTGTTTAAGGTGAATAATATTTTTAATAATTTATATGAATCTAATGGTTATACATACAGTTATTTTTCAGAAAGAAAAATAGCAACTGAAAATTATTATTTTCCTATGGCAGGCATTAATTTTATTGCAGCGATCAATGTTAGGCTGTAATCAGTTGTCAG
>CAXSDW010000105.1:0-8154 GCA_964236235.1 uncultured Chitinophagaceae bacterium | reverse complement strand
TTATTTTCCACTTGTAAATTTTTCCTGCCATGCTAACATTCCGCCGGTAAGATTTTTTGTATTTGTAAAACCAAGCTGGTCTAATACAAAAGCCCCTATACCACTGCGGTTGCCGCTTCTGCAATAAAGTATCACTTCATCATTTTTCAAATCTTCAATCTCTTCAATTTGCATGCTTTGTATTTTTCCGATTGGCAAAAGAATGCCGCCTATATTGAACACAGCATTTTCATATGGCTCTCTTACATCAACGAGGTTTAGTTTTTCACCTGCATCAATTCTTTGTTTTACTTCTTCGGGTGTAATATTTGTCATTGTGATATTTCTTGATTATTATTTTTACGTAAACTATCAGGATCAAGCAATACGGGTGAAAGCCAGATATCCATTGTTTGCCCCGGCCGTATAAAAACCGGGTTGCCATCAATATCTTTTATTTCCGGATTTTGTTTGTACACATACGCCATGGCTGTATCTCTCACCGTATTCATGGGCACCACAGCAGCCATGCTAATTCCCTTTTCCTGCAATATTTCTTTAGCTTCAGCAAAAGTTAAGCCCAGCAAATCTGGAACCAACACCTGTTCTGCCTGAAGGCCGCCACCGATTATTAAAGTGATGCCACTTCCCCATGGTACCTTCGTGCCAGGGCTTATTCTTGCAGACATATATTGTTGCTCCAGTACAGAGCCTTTCATAAAATCCGGACGGTAAACTGTATCCTCCAATTTTAAATGACTTTTCTCAAGTTTATCCAAAGCATATCTCAGGCTTAGTCCTTCAAGTTTAGGCATATCAACATCCGGCGGCTTTGCCCGGTTTATGGTTAAATATACAGTGCGGTTGGCCTTTACCGTTGCATCCGGTTCAGGCAATTGTTTTAGAATAGTATATTTTGGAACATCCGGAAAATAAACTGAATCCTGTATCATTACTTCAAAGCCCTGCGCTTCAAGCGTCTTTATGCCTTCATCAACATTTCTTCCTTTTACTGAAGGAACCTTTAAATATTTTCCATGATTAGTGAGCCAGTTAAGCGACGCTAAAAACAAAAAACCTAACAAAAAAATGAGCGCAAAGGCCGCTAAAAGGTTTATCCAAAATGGTTGCTTTGTAAGAAATTTGAACAAAATAAAAATTAAGGCGTTAAAAAATTTGCGTAATTTAAGTATGTATCATTTAATTCTGCAAACAATCTTCTATCAGGGCCGTGTAAAATTGTGTTAAGTTCCATCCCATTGCCTTTACCTGCTGCGGCACAATGCTGGCTTCACTTTGGCCGGGCACAGTATTTATTTCGAGCATATAAGGCTTACCGTCATCTTCATTATAAATAAAATCAATTCTTACAATTCCTTTACAATTGAATACAGTGTATGCTTTCATCGCCTCATCTCTCACCTTGCAGGCTATATCATCATCAATTTTTGCAGGCGTTATTTCTTCGCTTGCGCCAAGATATTTTGCCTCATAATCGAAGAAATCTTTTTTAGAAATTATTTCAGTAATTGGTAAAGCGATTATTTTTCCTTTACACCGGAACACACCAATTGTAAACTCTCTTCCTTTAATGAATTCCTCCACCAGCACTTGTTCGTCCTCTTTAAAAGCCCTTTCAATGGCTGAGCCTAACTCTTCTGAAGATGAATTTACTTTAGACATTCCTATACTCGAACCGCCGTTATTTGGTTTTACAAAAACAGGAAACTTTAGATCCTTTACCAATTCTTCGGGGCTCTGAGAATTATTTTTAAATAATAAAACAGATCGTGAAACGGTTATGCCACTAAATGCTGCTACAGCAACAGTGTATCTTTTATTAAATGTAAGTGCTGAAGTGGTTGCATCGCATGAAGTATAAGGCAAATGCAGCATATCAAAATATCCCTGCAATTTTCCATCTTCACCAGGTGTGCCATGTATGCCTATAAGTATAGCATCAAACAAAATTCTTTCTCCATTTATATACAAAGAAAAATCTTTTTTATCTACTGCAATTTTATCACCGTTTGGCAGCACGTAAAACCAACCTTCAGGATTTATATCAATCTTATATAAATCCCATTTTTCTTTATCAATATTACTTTCAATAGTGATGGCTGATTTATAAGAAATTTCGGCTTCGCCGGATAAACCTCCCGTAACAAAGGCGATTTTTGGTTTCATAAATTATATATAGTTCAAACAATTTATTCAAATATATTGTCTTTCTTAATTATCAAAAATCGTTACTAAGATTTTACCTTATAAGAACCACAAAACCCTTTAATATTTTTAGGCCATTTTTTAAATCTACCGTATATACATAAACGCCTGCCGGTGATGGTGAGCCCTTAAACGTGCCATCCCACTGCTTTGTATAGCCTTTGTTTTGAAATATCAGTTGCCCATACCTGTTGTAAATATTTACTGCGGCGAAAGGAAATGCTGCCAACGCAGGTATGTTCCAGCGATCATTAAGTCCGTCATTATTAGGTGTAAATGCATTGGGAATATATATTTCCTTATAATATTGTACCAGCACTTCATCTGTTGCTTCACCACAGCCGTCATTGGATATTACATGCAAAGTATAAGCAGTATCGTAAGGTGGCGAAACCTGCGGATTTAAAACCGAATCAGGAAATATATATAAGTCCGGTGTCCAGTAATACCTTATGTTTGAACCCGCTGCCTGTCCTTGAAGTGTAACCGTTTGGTTACCTACAATCGCTTTATCGGGACCTGCATTTGCAGAAGGGTTTAACAGCACATTTACTAAAATAGAATCACTGGTACTGCATAACGCATTGTTTGCTGTAAGTGTATACAATGTGGTTTTATCCGGTGAAGCGAAAGGTGTAAGACTTGACGGATCTGATAAGCCCTGTATTGGCGACCATGACCACGATGCAGCATCGGCGGTACTTCCGGACAATACTGCACTTTTACCTTCGCAAATGTTAACATCGTTACCTGCATTAACTGAAGGGTTTTTATTAATGACAACAAAGGTTGAATCGTTATTAACACATCCATTTTCAGTAGTAACTTTTACAAAATACTTTCCTGCATCGCTTAATGAAGCATTTGTAATAACAGGTGACTGCATGTTACTTGTATAATTGTTGGGGCCTGTCCAGGCAAACTTGCTGCCATTAAGGGCTGAGAGTATAATACTTTTATTTTCACAAACGGGACTATTGCCCGAAGCTTTGGGCTCAGGTAAAGGATCAACAGTTACCACCACAGGATCCGAAGCGATTCTGCAGGACGGAATAAAAATATTATTAGCCTGCGCCACAGCGATCCTGAAATAATAACTACCGGGAGCTGTAATTGCAGGTATAGAATAAGTTGTAGTATTTGCCCCGGCAATATCTGTCCATGTCATATTATCCGTACTTTTTTGCCATTGATAAAATGGATTAACATAACCTCCAACCACGGTGCTTGTAAAAGTGAGGCTTGACATATCTCCGGTGCAGACGGTTTTTTTATCTAAAGAACCGTTTATGGTTACTGATACTTTAGGGCCGCATGGGCGGAAGGTTATATCATCAAGCAAGATATCATTTCCACAGCCGCCGGGTGCATTGTTGGTGATTCGTACCACTACTGCGCTGATGGCTGGCGGAGTAGTGAAATATAATCCATATTGTTGCCATACAGGGCTGCTGATATTAGCAATATCACCGGTTGTATAAGTTTGCAAAACGTTACCGGCAAGGCTTTCTATGTTAAAAGTAATGTTAGGTTTTATTCCATTTCCATCACAGGCCGAAGAAGTAAGAATGTTTAACATCCATGCTGCAAATTCGTAGGTGGTGCCACCGCAAAGTCCATTTACTGTATCAACGTAAAAATCTCCTGCAGTAAAAGATGCGTTTACCACCATCATATAACCATTGTTATCACCAGGTGTATGATCTTCAGAAACGGTATGCCATGTATTGCCAAAACAATTACTGGTGGAATTTGCTATAGTATAACTGCCATCAACAGGGCATTGGTCGGCAACATAATTATAATTGGTTATTGCAAAACCAAGCGATTGGCCATAACCTGCTCCTGAGCCAAATGTAATGTTTACTACCGGATCTCCAAGGCTGCCCTGGCAAAGTTGTGAAAACAAGCTATTGAAACTTATAAGCCCTGCTATCAGCAACAAATATCTTTTTACAAACATTTTATAGTAATGAAAATAGGTGCGTATTATCTAAAAATCTAAAATTGATTTTGTTTATGGAGATGGCGTATTATTTTTTATTCCCTCATTTCCAGTATCTAATATAAACTTCCACGTATTATCTTTTTGTTTTTTCCAAATGCTTACATATGTTCCTGATAAAGAAGTATCGTGTAATTGTAATAAATAAATACCGTAAGTAAATCCTAAATCTGCTGAAGATGAAACCTCTGCCGCAGAAGGTTTCCACGTTAAAGTAAAAGCTGTATCATTTGATTGACTTAAGTATTCTATAGCATCAGCGCCAACAATTGGCGGGTGACCGGGCCGCAATAAAATTCCCTCATCATCCATGTATTCAATAAATGCTTTCTTCATTCCTTTCTGTTTACTCATTACTGAAAATGCTTCATCTGTTTTTATGATCTCATCCGTAACTGTCGAAATATCTTTTTTCTTACCAGATCTAAAGCAACCTATACACTGCAGGCAAAATGCTGCCACTAAAAATGTAAAAAATACTTTGCTCATGTGTATCATTGAATTGTATAAAAAAGGCGAAAGTATTTTATACCTCCGCCGTTTAAACAGGAATTAACCTGTGATAGGCCTTGAAGCCTTAGTTATATATGAAGCTTCTCTTTTTTTGCCAACAGTTCATCTACAGTTTCTTTATACATTTCATCAGGCACGCAGCAGTCCACAGGGCACACGGCTGCACATTGCGGTTCTTCATGAAAACCCTGGCACTCTGTACATTTATTAGGTACAATATAATATATATCATTAGCCACAGGCGAATTTCGCTTCTCCGCATCTATAACTGATCTATCTAATAAAATTACTTCACCTTTTAGCGTTGTTCCATCAGACATTGCCCACTCAACACCGCCTTCATAAATAGCGTTATTGGGACATTCGGGCTCACATGCTCCGCAGTTTATACATTCGTCAGTTATTTTAATCGCCATATTTAATTTTTTAAAGCACTTCAGGAACCTGAAAATTATTTGCGAATTTGCAATCTTTTTTCTTGCTACAAATATATAAACAGATAATTATTTGCAATGAATTTAGTTGAAAGAATAAACTTAATGGTTGAGTTAGGAAAATATTTACAATCAAATACTTCAGAATGGCAGGCAGTACGACAGCAGGCATATGAAAAAAATCCGTGGTTTACGCCTGAATTTATTCAGCTTGCCGCAAAAAACATAGTGAATGAATACCTGCAAAAAGATAAACTATCAGATTGGGTAAATTATTATCATTTAGATGATAACATTTCTCCAAAAAATGCAGGCGTTGTTATGGCCGGAAACATTCCATTAGCAGGCTTTCACGACTTTTTATGTGTATTTATTTGCGGCCACAGGCAAATCATAAAACTCTCGTCAAAAGATGACATATTATTAAAGCACCTTGTAGAAAAATTAATTGAATTTAACCCTGCGTGTGCCGGCGTTATTTCTTTTGCAGATGTGCTTAAAGGCTGCGATGCGTATATAGCTACAGGAAGTAATAACAGCGCAAGGTATTTTGATTATTACTTTGCAAAATACCCTTCTATAATCAGGCGCAACAGGACTTCTGTGACTATTTTAAAAGGCAATGAAACCATTAATGACTTAGCACTTTTGGCCGACGATGTGCACCAATATTTTGGCCTTGGATGCAGAAATGTTACTAAAATTTTTGTTCCCAAAGAATATGATTTTGTGCCAATGCTTAATGCATTTAAAAAATACGGATACTTTGCTGATCATCCTAAATACCGGAATAATTACGATTATTATCTTGCGCTGCAAATTATGAATAACCTATTTTATATGACAAATAACAGTATTTTGCTGGTAGAAAATGATAACTATTTTTCTCCCATAAGCCTGTTGCATTACAGCTTTTATGAAGATGAGGAAATGCTGCAACAGAAGCTAAAAACTGATGAAAGTATACAATGTATTGCAGGTGTAAATAACATTGCATTTGGCAAGGCGCAACAACCCTCGTTATTTGAATACGCCGATGGCATAGATGTCATGAAATTCCTGCTTTTACTCTGAAAGAATTTCCGATATTCTTTTTATTGTCATTAATAAATGCCAAAATTTCTTTGATTAATTTTGTATAATCAACCATCTACGAAGTGCTTCCTAATTTAATGTTAAACAAAATAAGCGGTAAATATTACGCTGCAAATACTTCGTTTATTTGTGTATGCCTTGGGCATATGATTTGTACTTATGAAAACTCTATTCTAAAAATTAATCAAACTTAAAATATCAAAAGAATGAACCTTAAAAACCTTATATCAACTGTCGCCATCAGTGCTGTTACCACGCTTGGTGTTATAGTTGGTTATAACAAATTTGAACACAACAGTAACAACCCAAATTTTAACCAGGTATCTATCCCTTCAAATTACAAGTACGCAGGCTTATTTGATAGTAATGGAGCCCCTACAGCAGGACCTACAGACTTTACGCAGGCAGCGTTTGCAGCTTCTCCCACAGTTGTGCACATAAAAACAAAAACCAATCCGCGGCAGGTAAATAATAATCTTCCACAAAAAAATCCTTTCTCAGATTTGTTTGGTAATGATGATTTATTTGACCAGTTTTTTGGTAATGGCAGTAACAATCAAAGAATGCTTCCCCAAATGGCTTCCGGCTCAGGAGTAATTATCAGCGATGATGGATACATCGTTACCAATAACCACGTGGTAGCCGGCGCTGATGAAGTGACAGTAACCATGAGCAATAAAAAAACGTATACTGCAAAAGTTATAGGCGCTGATCCGGCTTATGATCTTGCAGTGATAAAAGTGAATACTAATAATTTACCATTTATGTTATTTGGTAATTCAGATGATGTGAAGATTGGACAATGGGTGCTGGCAATCGGTTATCCTTTAAACCTGGAAACTACAGTAACTGCAGGAATTGTAAGCGCTAAAGGAAGAGCACTTGGACTTAACCGTGATAAGACAGGAAGCAGGGCAATGGCAGTAGAATCTTTTATACAAACTGATGCTGCAGTTAACCAGGGCAACAGCGGTGGAGCACTTATAAATCCTGATGGAAAATTAATTGGAATTAACTCTGCAATAGCCTCTCCTACTGGTTTCTATTCAGGTTATTCATACGCAATACCGGTTAACATTGTGAAAAAAGTTGTTAATGATCTTATCAAATATGGCAATGTGCAAAGAGGTTTTTTAGGAGCACAATTTACTGATGCATCTTTATTAACTGATGAAGAAAAGCAGAGATTAAATATACCTGTAAGTGCAGATGGAATCTATATAGATAACGTAACTGCCGAAGGTGCTGCAAAAGCTTCAGGAATAAAAAAAGGCGATATTATAAGAAAAATAAATGATGTTAGTATTGAATCAGGATCAGATATGCAGGAGCAGCTTAGCCGCTTTAAGCCAGGTGATAAAGTAAATGTATCTTTTGAAAGAGATGGCAAACCGAACACAGTATCGGTGACATTAAAAAATAGTGCAGGAAATTTTGAAATTGTAAAATCTGATGAAATGATTGATAAATTAGGCGCTGATCTTGTTACATTGGATCCTAAAAAAGCAAAAGATTTTGGCATAGCCGGCGGAGTAATTGTAAAGAAAATAGGCAAAGGTGTAATAGATGATCAAACAAGAATGAGAGACGGATTTATTATTACAAAAGCAAACGGCAAACCTGTAACAAGTGTGGCTGAGTTAAAAAGTGCAATTGGCAATTTGAAAGATGTAAAGGTTGAAGGTATTTATCCGGGGTCTAATGAAGTGTTTGAATATCCTTTAGCGCTCGATGAAGTTGCAGCAGGCGATCAATAATTACTTTAAAATATAAAAATAAAAAACCACGTTTTGAACGTGGTTCTTTTATTGCTGTAAATTAAAGATTATGGATTTTGCTTTTCAAAAACATAAAAACAAAAACCTTCAATCCTGAAATTATATTCTGAAACGATATCCAATA
>CAXSDW010000104.1:8094-11620 GCA_964236235.1 uncultured Chitinophagaceae bacterium | reverse complement strand
ACTGGTGCACCTTATACAAAATTTACAGCTTCTGATCACGGCATATTAACTGCTGGAGTTAGTGGAAACGAAATGTTGGTACAATTTATAAATGCTGATGGGAAGATATTATTTACCACTACAATAAAGAAGTGATTGTTTTAATAAACCCAATAAGAAATATTATTAGGCCTTAAAATAAGTTAGCCGCAAACTTGCTTTACAAAAATTTATTCCGGTTCTTTTAATAAAATTGTTAATGATTCGGTAACGTTTTGTTTACCCTTTGTTAGCAGTTACAAAATGTTTTCATAACATAAGGCTAATAGTTTTGGCTCCTAAACAAAAACCAAAACAGTGTTATGAAGCAGCTAAACTTTGGATTTTCAAAACATGTATTAATAATTATTTTAGGTTTGCTATCTCTAAGTATTACATACGCACAGGATATTAAAATACAGGGAAAGATAATTGATGCATCAAATAAGACTGCTCTTTCCGGAGTAAGTATTTCCCTTAAAAATTCTAACGTAGGTACATCAACTGATGCAGATGGAAACTTTTCGTTAAATGCACAAAAGAACAGTAAAATTATTGCAACAGCAGTAGGCTATCAGCCAATTGAAGTTAATACATCGCAACAAAATATTACTATTCAGCTTACTCCTAATTCCCAACAATTAAATGAAGTGGTGGTAACAGCCACAGGTATCAAAAAGGAAGCTAAACGTTTGGGCTATTCTATTCAAACTATTGATGCTGCAGCGCTAACAAAAGCACGGGAGGCCGATCCTATTAATTCGTTAAAAGGCAATGCGGCCGGGCTTGCAGTAAATATTAATTCAGAAATAGGACATGCTCCGGACGTAATTATTCGCGGTGAAAATAATCCAAATAGCCGGCCTTTATTTGTAGTGGATGGTGTTCCCATCAGTTCTGATACATATAATCTTAACCCTGATGATATTGAAACATTTACCGTTTTAAAAGGGCCTAACGCAGCCGCATTATATGGCTTCCAGGGGAAGAATGGAGCTATTATTATTTCTACAAAAAAAGGAACTAAAGATAAACGTGGGTTGCAGGTAACTTTTAATTCCAGTACCCAGTTTAATAAAGGATTTATTGCTTTGCCAAAATACAATGACACTTACGGACCTGGTGATAATGGTAAATATGCTTTTGGTGGCGGCGGCTCCAGCCCGGCTTCTTACTTTGGAAATGGCGCTGTTGGTGTAGGAGTTAATGATTATGATTATGATGTATGGGGCCCGCAATTTAGAGGTCAGCTATTACCTCAATACGATGGAGTTTATGACCCCGCAAAAACTTATACTACTACCTTTGCAGATGGAACTACCTACCAGGGCCATGTTGCGCCAACACCATGGATTGCCAGGGGAAAAGATAACCTGAAAAATTTTTTACAAACAGGCCTGCTTTCTTCTAACAGTATTTCTGTTGCTTCATCTACAGAAAAAACGGATTTTAGGCTTTCAGTTGGCAACACTTACCAGCGTGGCATTGTGCCCAATACGCAATTAAACAATGGAAACTTTACTGCAAGCCTTGTAGAAAGATTTAATAAAAAATTGTCTTTAACTTCTTACTTTAATTACAGCAGGCAATCATCACCTAATGTGCCCGATGTTAATTATGGGCCAAACAGTATCATCTACAATATCATCATTTGGGGAGGTGCAGACTGGAGTGTAAATGATCCTAACATTCGCAATTACTGGCAGCCGGGTAAAGTGGGTATTCAGGAAAATTATGCAGAGTATTATCGCTATAATAATCCCTGGTTTATGTCGTATGAATGGCTGAGAGGCCATCATCAGAATAATGAATATGGTTATTTGCAATTGAATTATAAGCTTAATAATAATATTGATTTTCAGTTTAGGCCAAGCATGACTGCCTATGACATGTTCAATTCAGAAAAAATGCCTTATTCAGCAGGCGTTTACGGAAGAGACCTTCACCAGGGTGATTACAGAGAAGACAGGCGATCACTATTTGAATCAAATATAGATGTGCAGGCAAGATATCATAAAGATAATATTTTAGGATTTTTAGACGTACAGGCATTGGCAGGTGCAACAGACAGGAATTTTAATTTTAATTCTGATTTCGCTTCTACCAATTATTTGAATGTTCCGGGAATTTATTCTTTTTCTAATTCATTGGGTAGTTTAACAGGAAGCAGTTTCCGCTCAACTATGCTTGTATTAAGCGCCTACTATTCTGCAGATCTTGGATATAAATCTTACATAACCGCTAATGTTACAGGCAGAGTTGATAAATCATCTGCATTACCTGCTAACACCAACAGCTACTATTATCCATCCTTTAACCTGGCTACTGTTATTTCAGAATATGTGCCTCTTCCAAAAGTTATATCATTTTTCAAATTAAGGGGTTCTTATGCACAAAGTAAAGATGGAGGTACTTCTCCGCTGTTTTCTCCTGATGTAAGTGCTACCCCGGCAGGTGGCTATGGTTATACCTGGAATTCACCTTATGGCGGCCCGGGTTATCAGTTTTCCCAACCGTATACTCTAAGTCCTACCTATTCGAGTCAAAACAGTGCTAAATACAGCGATCAGACTGTGAGCCCAACAATTTTTACGGCAGATAGAAAAGCCACGGAAATTGGTGCAGATATCCGCTTTTTTAATAACAAGGTAGGTTTTGATATAACTCATTATCACTACAAAAACACTGGTATCGTTAATCAGGGTACTTCGTATGCATCAGGGTATTCATCTTTTCTTACCAATGGTAACATATACACCAATGATGGATGGGAAGTTACTATGAATGCCCGGCCTGTTACCAACCCAAACGCCTTTAGTTGGAACATCACTGCAAATTTCTCAACCTATATAAGAAAATGGGTAAGTGATGCAAACCCTGATAATTATGAATACAATGGTAAAAGAATTGACCTGGTTTATGGAAATGCTTTTGTAAGAACTCCTGATGGCAAATTAGTTATTGACCCTGCAACCGGGGTTTATACCCGTTTTTCAGATTTAGGCGTTTCAGCAAAAAAGGTATTTGGACATGCCGATCCTGATTGGCAATGGGGATTGGTAAACATGGTTAGTTATAAAAGTTTTTCTTTACACTTTCAGTTTGATGGTATAGTAGGCGGAGTGATGGAAAATTATGTAAGAAAGAAGACGTTACAAGGTGGACGCCATATTGAATCTGCTATAGATGCTTTTGGTGCAGCCAGGCCACAAGATGAAGCTAATGTTGCAGCTTATACAGGCGATGGAGTTAATTTAACAGGAGCTCCCATTATACTTGATCCCATCACCGGAGAAATCACTAATTATAAAAATCTTACCGTAACTCCAAATACTACTAAAAGCCAGGTGCAGCCGTTTGTTACACGAATGGCTTCTATTCCTGATTTAGATATTATTAAAAAAACTTACGCCAAACTAAGAGAGGTAACACTTACTTATGTGGTACCGCAAAACGTATTTGGCAACAGGTCTTTCATTCGAGAAGCAACTGTTTCTTTAGTGGGAAG
>CAXSDW010000104.1:0-7994 GCA_964236235.1 uncultured Chitinophagaceae bacterium | reverse complement strand
ACGTATTTGGCAACAGGTCTTTCATTCGAGAAGCAACTGTTTCTTTAGTGGGAAGAAATTTGTTATACTTTTTTCCAAAGAAATATAAAGATGTTGATGTAGATCAATATACCCAGGACTCCGGGTCGAATTTGCAAACCCCAACCACACGCAGTTATGGCTTTAACGTAAACTTATCGTTCTGACCCTGTAAAAGCAAAAAGATGAAACAAATAAAAAATATATTCTTAATACTTATGGGCGCTGCCCTGATGGTTTCCTGTGATAAGCAAATCAAAGAAAAACAAATTGACCCCAACAAACCTACCAGTGTTCCTCCGGGTTTGATTTTGGGGACAGTATTGACAGATATCTCCGGCACAGGAAGCGCAGGTCGCCTTGGTGGTATTAATTCCTGGGATGATGTTCAGGCATGGAACCAATACCACTGTCAGAATTATGATTATTACGGCAACAATATTTATTCCTGGACAGCTAATGACGCCTCATTTGATCCTTACCTGGTTTTAAAAAATGTAGTTCAAATGGAAAAGGAAGCAACTTCAACCGGGGCATCTGGTTTAAATCCTTATGAAGCGGTTGGCAGGTTTGTAAAAGCATATTTTTTTTATCATTTAACATCTATGTTTGGTGATGTTCCATTAACTGATGCTTTGCAGGCACCGGTAATTTCAATGCCTTCATATACGCAACAGTCGCAGGTTTTTCAATATGTTCTTAACCAGTTGGATTCTGCTAATAACGATTTTACATCATTGATAGGGAAAAGCGACAATTCATTGTCTGTATCCCAGGATATATATTATCATGGAGATCTCACAAAATGGCAAAAGCTGGTAAATTCTTTCAAGCTAAGAGTATTAATTAGCCTAAGTAAAAAAGCGGCTGATGGAACATTAAATATACCTGCTCAGTTTGCTGGTATTATTAATAACCCTTTAAAGTATCCAATTTTTGCAAACCAGGGAGATGATTTAAAGTTCGTGTATAATCCCGGTGATGCAAACACTTATAGCACTTATTCATTTAATCCAAGCAATTTTGGCTCAATTGCCGGGCGTTACAACATGGCCGCTACCTATGTAGGTGCTCTTACGGACATCAATGATCCGCGTGTTTTTAAAACTTGTGAGCCAGCCATCGCTCTGGTTGGAAAAGATCCTAATCCTGCTCAGTTTAAATATTTTGTAGGAGCCAGCACCGGCGAGGGGGTTCAGAGCATGTATGGAAATGCCAGCGCAGGAAAATATTCATTCATCAACAGATACCGGTATTATTCAAACTTTAGCGGGGAGCCGGATGTTTTAGTTGGTTATAAAGAAATGCTTTTTAATATTGCTGAAGCAATTGCTCGTGGTTGGGTTGCAGGTAATGCAGAGGCATTTTACAAAACAGGGATTAATGAGTCAATGAAATTTTATGGCATTGACACTACACAGGAATCATTTACAGCTTACTTTCTTCCTGCTGGCGCTAACTCTGTTACCCAGGTTGCACCATACCCTTTTACTTTTAGTTTTTCAAATTATTATGCACAACCTGCTGTAAAACTTTCTTCTGCATCTTCAATGGCTGTTAACCAGATAGTGTTGCAGAAATATATCGCCTGTTTTGAAAACTCGGCATATGAACCATATTATAACTGGCGCAGAACCGGCGTTCCTGCTTTTCAATCTGGTAGCGGAGTAGGGAATAATGGCGTTATTCCTAAAAGATGGGCGTATCCTGTTTCCGAACAAACACAAAATACAGCCAATTGGAAAGCAGCATTAACTGTACAGGGATTTTCTGCGGATGATTTAAATCAAATTATGTGGTTGTTGAAATAGTTTAATAAAGTAAAAAAACTCAAAATTATTACACAAGTCCAAATGTTATTCTCTGTCTATTATTGTGGTTACAGATATGAGCTATTAAATTCAAGCTATTGCCATTTCATGAGATATATCAATGTGGTTAAAAAACAGTTTTTCATAAGCAAGAATAGCAAGTCTTCTCATTTGCAAAGGTGGGATTTGTCTAAATCGCACCTCTATTTTTAAAATACTAAATATGATATTAAAACTTTTTTTTTCTTGTTCTATACTTTGCCTCGCTTTTAATTTACCTGTATTTGCGCAGCAAAAAACGGAAAATGTTGTAATTGTAACATTGGATGGAATGCGCTGGCAGGAAGTATTTGGCGGTGTAGATTCTGCTTTGCTGACGAATAAAAAATTCACAAGGGATTCAGCAGAAACAAGCAAAAAGTTTTGGAATGATGATATACTTGTAAGAAGAAAAAGGCTCTTCCCTTTCTTATGGAATGTTGTTGCGCAAAGCGGCCAGTTGTATGGTAACAGAATTTATGAGAACAAAGTTAACAATGCCAACAAGTATAAATTTTCATACCCGGGTTATAACGAAATCTTTACCGGTTATCCTGATACTGCAGTTAATTCCAACGACAAGATTCTTAATAAGAATACAAATGTTTTAGAGTTCATAAACCAGCAACTTGCTTATAAAAACAAAGTAGCTGCATTTACTACATGGGATGTGTTTCCATACATTTTAAATAAACGGAGAAGCGGAATATATATAAATGCTGATTCTGATCTTTTGCCTTCCTCAACAGAAAAGTTCAGACTTATAAATGATATTGAAACACTTACTGCAAGGCCAATTGGCGTAAGGCCAGATGTGCTTACTTACATTGCTGCACGGGAATATTTAAAGGAAAATAAACCGAAAGTATTATACATCGCTTTTGATGAAACAGATGATCTTGCACATGCTGGTATGTATGATCTTTATCTCGGCAGTGCCTATGCGGAAGATAGAATGATTGAAGATTTATGGAACTATATTCAATCAACGCCTCAATATAAAAACAAGACTACATTAATTATAACCTGCGACCATGGCAGAGGAGATAACCCCAAGGAAAATTGGCAACATCATGGTGAAAAGATCGAAGATGCAGGCCAGATATGGATTGCAGCCCTCGGGCCGGATACAAAGCCTTTAGGAGAAATAAAAACTTCAATGTTGTTATATCAAAAGCAACTGGCTGCAACTTTTGCAAAAATATTAGGATTCACTTTTACCGCTAATCATCCCGTAGCGGAACCAATTGAAAATATTTATAAGAAATAATGGAGGTAAAAAAAGTATTGAATAATGTAAATGAGATCATGGAGCTGTATGCAAAATACGGCAGCGATGATTATATAGGCGAGCCTGTGTCGCAGGTGGAACATATGTGCCAGTGTGCACAGCTTGCACAAAATAATGGTTATGATACTGAAGTGATATTGGCCGCTTTTTTTCATGATATTGGCCACCTGCTTGAACATATTATGCCGGTAGAAAATATGGATGGCTTTGGCATCATTGATCATGAAAAAATCGGCGCTTCTTATTTAACTGAAAAAGGATTCTCTGATAAGATAACGAAGCTGGTAGCCTCACACGTACAGGCTAAACGATACCTTACTTTTAAATTTCCTGCATACTATAATCAATTATCAGCGGCAAGTAAAAAAACACTCACCTTCCAGGGAGGAGTTATGAGTGAAGAAGAAGCAAAAAGTTTTGAAAGTGATGGATTCTCAAACCTGTATATTTTATTGCGTAATTGGGACGAACAGGCAAAGGAAAAAAATAAGCCTTTGCCAGATTTAAATTTTTACAAAGAAATGATGATCCAGCATTTGTTGTCACAATAAGCATAGATATGAACATTGAATTAGTAGTATTTGATATAGCCGGAACAACAGTAGTTGACCGCGGTAATATAAACGAAGCATTCAGAAATGCTTTTTCAAATGCGGGCTACAATGCCGACGCAGCCGAGGTAGACAAGGTTATGGGTTACCGGAAAATTGATGCTATAAAAATAATACTTGACAAATACAATCATCAGTCTCATAATTTCAATGCTGATCTTATCAATAAAATACATACTGATTTTACTATAAGTATGGTTCAGTTTTATGAGCAGGATGATGAATTAAAGTCTATGCCTTTTGCAGAAGAAATTTTTAGAGAATTACAAAATTTGAAAATTAAAATCGCCCTTAATACCGGCTTTACAAAAGTGATAACTGATGCTATATTAAAAAGATTAGGCTGGGATAATTCTACCCTTATAAATGCTGTTATAAGCAGCGATGAAGTGCCCGAAGGAAGGCCGCAGCCTTACATGATTGATAAAATAATGCATCAATTGAATATAACTGACGCACTTAAAACAGCAAAGGTAGGAGATACAAAGGTAGACATTGAAGAAGGACGTAATGCAGGTTGCGGCTTAGTAGTAGCAGTTACTACGGGCACTTACACAAGAGAAAACCTGTCGCAATATCATCCTGATAGTATTATTGATTCATTACAGCAATTGCCTGCGCTTATTTACTGATGAATGCCTGCCATGTCGTTAAACATCAGTAATTCGAAACACCGTGATACCTATGTGGCAATGTTTGCTGCTATCATTACATTTTTAACTTACGCTGCGGTATATGCTTTCCGAAAACCCTTTACGGTAGGCACTTTTGCTAATGCACCTAAAGTATTTGGCATCGCTTATAAAGATGCTTTGGTTATCAGCCAGGTGCTTGGATACATGATGAGCAAGTTCTACGGGATAAAGTTTATCGCTGAATTAAAAAAGATTGGCAGGGGAAAAACGGTCTTGATATTAATTGCCATTTCATGGATTGCATTATTATTATTTGCAATAGTTCCTGCACCGGTAAATATTATTTTCCTGTTCATTAACGGCTTTCCGCTTGGTATGATCTGGGGGATCATCTTTTCTTTTGTAGAAGGAAGAAAAGCCACTGATTTTATAGGCGCATCATTAGCGGTAAGCTTTATATTTTCTTCGGGATTTGTAAAATCAGTGGCGAAATGGTTAATGATAGATTTTGGCGTAACGGATTGGTGGCTGCCATTTATAACCGGCCTGGTATTTATTTTTCCGGTGTTGTTATTTGTTTATTTGTTGGAGAAAATACCGCCTCCGTCTGATGATGATGTTGCTTCACGGGTAGTGCGTTTGCCAATGAGTAAAGAAGAAAGAAAAAACTTTTTTAAACAGTTTAAAACAGGCTTGATTCTTTTGATAAGCATTTATGTTTTTCTTACTATATTCAGGGATATCAGGGATAATTTTGCTGCGGACATCTGGAGCGAGACGGGCTTTGGAAATGAACCTTCGGTTTTTACCTCTACAGAAATACCCATTACAATTGTAGTGCTGGCGCTCATTGGCAGCATGATATTAATCCGCAATAACCGCAAAGCATTTATTATTACTCATCTTATTATTGTTGTTGGATTTCTGCTTGCGGGTATTAGTTCATGGCTTTTTATTCATCATCAATTATCAGCATTTATGTGGATGACGCTTGTGGGAATGGGCTTATACATGGGTTATATACCTTTTAATTGCATCCTGTTCGACAGGATGATCGCTACCTTTAAATATGCCGGCAATGTGGGCTTTCTGATGTATGTGGCAGATTCATTTGGCTACCTGGGAAGTGTATTGGTAATATTAATAAAAACTGTACTCAGCTTTAAAGTAAAATGGACAACCATCTACAGTAATGGCGTTGTTTATATTTCTGTTATCGGTGTAATAGGTACGTTGCTGGCTTTACATTATTTTATTCATAAATATAAAACGTCAACTGCATGAGCAAGTCTTCCGCCATTGTAGTAGGGGCGGGCATAGTTGGCCTGGCCACAGCCCGTGCGCTCTCATTAAAAGGATATACGGTTACAGTAATTGAAAGATCTGAGAAAGCATTTGGTGCATCAGTAAGAAATTTTGGGATGATATGGCCAATCGGGCAACCTGATGGAATTCTCTATAACCGTGCTATCCGCAGTAAAATGATCTGGAAAGAAATTGCTGACAGCATTAGTTTGCCTTATGAGGAAACAGGCAGTTTGCATGTTGCTTATCATCAGGATGAATGGCAGGTATTACAGGAAGTGCATGAAATCTTTTTAAACCATCAGCGCCCTGTATCATTGTTGACGAAAGATATGATTACCGGGAAGTTTAATGGGATAAATCCCAATGGATTACTGGGCGGCCTGTACAGTGATGCTGAAATGATTGTTGATCCCAGAGAAGCGATTGCTGTTATTCCCGAATATTTAACCGAATACCTTGATGTAAAGTTTATCTGGGGGCAGGCGGTTACATCAATTGATGGCTGTAAAGTGTTTCTGAATAAAAATATAAAAGAAGCAGATGTAGTTTGCATTTGCAGTGGCCAGGATTTTGAAACTTTATACCCGGATGAATTTTCTGCAACAAAAATTACAAAATGTAAATTGCAAATGATGCGCTTTGTGAGTGAAGATAAAAGTTTTAGAATTGGTACATCTTTGTGCGGAGGCTTGTCTCTTATCCATTACAAAAGTTTCCTGGCAGCTCCATCATTATCGGTACTGGAAAAAAGATACACAGCAGAAATGCCCGAATATTTAGAGAACGGCATACATGTTATGGTAGCGCAAAACAGCAAAGGTGACTTAACTGTGGGTGATTCACACCGGTATGGTCCTGTGTTTGAGCCGTTTGATGTGTCAGACATTAATGATCTCATTATTCAATATTTAAAGCAGTTCATGGTTACAGATTCATGGCGGTTAACGCAATCATGGAATGGTATTTATCCCAAAATGACCAATGAAGAAACTGATCTTTTTAGCCAGCCTGATGCCGGTGTTTTTATAATTAATGGATTAGGTGGCGCTGGTATGACATTATCATTCGGTTTTGCAGAAGAAGTGATCAATAAGATTTGATTTTGGCAACTATAACATATCGGAAATGAAATGATGGATGTACATGGTCGCAAAACTTTTCTAATGCACTATTCATCATTTCAGCAGAAAGCACAGCGCCTATACATAGTAAAACCACTATCCATTCAAGCTTTGAAATGCGGAGTACTATCTATTGATCAAAGTTAACAAGCCTATAATCAGTTGGAGCCTGCCATTGCGCTCATTCGTAAAAAAACAAGCCCAGCCGGAAAAAGCGTTTCTGAAAGCAAATAATGTTTTGTTGGATTTCATTTTTGCAACAGTTTATTTAATTGTTCGAGCAGTTTAATCTTGTGATGACAGATGCAAAGAGGTATAAGACCAATAACACCAAATGAGCAATCAATTAACTGCCAGTAAAATGGAATGCCTCTTACATAACCGGCAATGAAAGCTAAAGGGAATATCATACAGCAGGCAATTATGCCAAACTCAATTACCCATTTGTTGCGTACGGGATCTTTTAACGGACCTATAAAAGCCACGGCAATTACAAGATGAGCAAAAGCAAGCCAGTCATAACCATAAGCGAGATATGGATAAATTACATTTGTATAATGTATGGCTTGATAAACTTTATTGATCCAAAAAGCCAGCGAACTACTTTGACTTTCCAGTAGATGGTTCAGCCATCCAAGTTCAGTTTCAAGAGCAAAGGCTGTTACACCGCTTATTATAAGTGATATGATAAAAATTATAATCCATATCTTAATTGCCCTTCTTAGTGATACAGCACTTTGCATTTTTTGTTTTTTTTTATCTTGTTCATCTTCTAATCCCTATAAATCCTGGTTCAGACAACTTCCTTCAAATGCCCATTTTAATACAGACTGCCCGTAGGTCTTAATTGCTGTTGCACTGTATGCAAATTTTCAATGCCTTTTTCAATAATTTAAACAATTAATTTATGTTTATTGTTAATTAGCATCTGCTAAAAGCCATTGTGAAAATGAAGACAAATAGAATTGCTAGAAGAATAATTTATTAAAACAAGGATAAGCGATAATTTTCATTATCATGTTCAATAGGATTCAGTGTAATTATTTATTACAATAAAATTAAGACTGATATAACATGTAAGCAGGCTACTGATTTGAGAACCGCAATGGTATTAGTATTATCCCAAAGGGCCCCGGCGAGATCGAAAATGGTGCTGTCGT
>CAXSDW010000103.1:0-11997 GCA_964236235.1 uncultured Chitinophagaceae bacterium | reverse complement strand
ACTTTGCGCTATAGCTAACTGCCTCGTGGAGGTTCGATCCCTCCCCCTACAGCTTATAGAAACCTTAAAAATTTTTTGGTTCATTATTTTAAGGCTTTATCAGGAATTTCCCACCAGTATAATATATATTAAGTTATAACTTTATCCACTTTTCTTCCCGTGAACTTTCAAAAATTGCTTCTATAATTTTTAAATTTTTAACTGCATCTTCAAGTTCTGTAGGTACGGGTTTATTATCAAGTATTGCTTTTGACAAAAGATTGCCTTGGACCGTATATTGGTTGCTTGTCTCAAAAATAATTTCTTTAATACCGCTGCTTGTTTGATGCAATATCCTCGCAGGTGCATTTACAGGTGCATTAAAGGGAATCTCAATTTCTATTCTTCCGGTGGTACCAAAAATATTTACACGTTGGTAAGAAGATAATTGAGTAGAACATGTAAATGAAGATGTGCCTGTTGAAAAATCAAGTATGCCGGAAGCAAGCCTGTCTGTTTCTAATTCCGGATCATACTCAACAATACCAGCAACTCTGGAAGGTTCTTTATTAAATATAAAACGGGATAGCGAAATACAATAACATCCAATATCCATCATACCTCCGCCACCTGTTTCTTTTTTATTGCGTATATTATCCGGGTCAATATTAAAATAAGAAAAGAAAGATTGTATGGTTTTTAAGTCTCCAATTGCGCCATCGTTAACAAGCTTTTTTGCATGCTGCCACTGCGGATGAAACCGATACATAAAGGCTTCCATGATTTTAAGCTGTGGCTTTTTGCGTGCAGCTTCCAGCAGTTGCTCCGCTTCAGCAGAAGTAAGCGCAATGGGCTTTTCACAAAGTACATGCTTATTTGCGTTCAATGCTTTAATGGCCCAGGGAACATGAAGGTTATTTGGAAGAGGAATGTATATTGCATCTATGGCAGAATCGTTAAGTAATTCCTCGTATGAGCCGTATGATTTAGGTATATTAAGAAGCCTGGCTTTTGTATCAGCATTGCTTTTGCTTCTGGAAGCAATGGCTACAACTTCGCTGAATTCACCTTGCTGCATTGCCGGAATTACTTTTTCTATTGCAATTTTGGCTGTACTTAAAACTCCCCATCTCACTTTACTCATTATAGCATTTGAGAATGCGAATGTAATAATATGACAACAAATAAACTGTTGAATGATTATTTATATTCTTAGTAAATTAACTGAACAGGTAACAAAAGGCAGCAGCGCTATTAATTTCTTTCTTTTCTTGGATGTAAGCGCAGGATAATATGTACTGCAATAAGTACTTCAAAAAGGATTTCTTTAATCATCATAGGTTTAGGTTTTACGGTAACTTAAAAACGGAGTGTTAGAAAAATTATTATGTTTTCCTAATAAATATAAATGATAAAGAATCTTTCTTGAAATGTATAATAAACTGGTGGCATGATAATTAAGAGACGCTAATAACGCAAGCAAGAGTGATTACTACTTTTTCCGGATATTATTTATACCAAAAAACCACCTAAAAAGTGGCTTAATATTTATTATTTAAAAAAACTTACTTCGCTTGTCTTTTATATCTGCCATCTTTTTTAAAGCGTTGAACGAACCACCTAATAAACCCGGACCCTGAGAACCTTGTCCGCCTTGTATAATTTCCCTCATCCTTGTTGCGGTTGCCTGCTTGCTTATCTCGGGCGCATCAGAAGGCTTCATACTTATATTACTAATTTTCAAAACAAAAACACCTGTGTTGCCTTCTATTGGCGGAGAAACCTTTTGCTGATATTGTTTATTAAAAGAAGCGCCGGCAACTTTTGGCTCATTTCCCACTCCATTAATTATTAGAGCATTAAAAGTTAATGTAGAATCAGCGCCTGTGGTAAGAACAGTCTTTTTATATACTGAAGCAGCGCCTTCAAGCGTGGCCGGATTATTTAATTTTTTAATTATTTCGCTTGCTTTTTTTCTATTTCTAACAATCGTTTCAACCATTGGCCGGGCTGTTTTTACATCGGGTAAACCTTCGGCAATCTTTTTAGTTACAACAGCTACCACGAATTGGTCCTTTAAACTGAAGGGCTCTGAAACTTCACCTTGCTTTGCATTAAAAGCCCATTTCACTATCGGCCGGGCATCAGTTAAACCTCCAATCATATAATCACTTTCTTTAATTACAACGGGGGTAATTTTGTTTTTGTTTATCTCAGGTCTTTTTATGTAAGCATCAAAATCTTTTTCATTTCTGCATTCACCAGCTAATTTTGTGGCTGCTGCATTTGCTGCGTTTATGGTTTCATCGCTTGGTACAATTTCTTTCGCCATGTAAGCAATTTTATAAGCAGGCTCCGGATTCTTCTTTTCAAGAATCTCAATGTAATGCCATCCAAATTTTGTCTTAATTACTTTTTTAGTTTGATTGCTGTCATTCAATAAAAAATCACCAAACTCTTTTGCAAAATTATCACCTTGTATAGCTGAAACATCAAACGTCATTACTCCCTGGTCTTTATGGGCTGCTTTATCGGTTGAATAAATTGCTTCTAATGCGTCAAAATTGGCTCCTCCCTTAATAGCCGCTGCCACACTATCAATTTTATTTTTTGCCACACTGTCCGGCATAATTGTTTGGCCGGTTTGCGGATCAGTAGTACCAATTAAAATATGCCTGCATTTGATACTATCAGGTAGTATTTTTGTAGCGATCTTTTTAGCCAATACATAATTTGATCCATCCAGGTAAGGTCCGAAAATACTTCCATCAGGTAAAGCTATCAAGGTATCTTTTACCGGCATTTGCAATTTCGACTTAGGAATATATTCGTCTGCAAAATTTATTGAAGATGCATTTCTTGCCAAAAAAGCTTTGGAATTTGTATCAGCCAGCATGTTATTCTTTAAAGCCATCAGTGACGCTTTTGTGAGTGCACTGTCTTTTACATCTGGTGCGGCATTAAATGAAACATAAGAAATCATTCGCCCGGCTTCCTGCTTATACCTTAATTTATTTTTATTGATATACTTTTCTATATCATCATCGGAGATTGTTATTGCACTGTCGCTGATATCACTGTAAGGTATTGCCACATAAGAAATATTAGCAAAAGCCTTTTTTTCAGTGTTCTCTTCTTTTGACATCCATTCCGGTATGTATACACTTCCTGCAATCATAGAAGTGTATTTATTGTATAAAGTATTTAAACGCATTGGTTCAATCACCTGTGTACTTATCGCTTGCCTTTGCTCTTCATTTTTACTCTTCTTTGTATCTTTTAACCACTGCCTGGCTTTTTCTACATCATATTGACCGGTTTCAGGATCTGAGAATGCCTGCTTTAATTGCTGCGGTGCATCCTGGCTTAAAATAATAGCGCTCATTTCCTGCGGAGTAAAAGTTAGGCCGAGTTTATCAAATTGTGCTGTTACTATTTTCTCCCCGGTAATCTGATCCCACACGCTTTGCATTATTTGTTGCCGGGTTGCTTCATCTGTATTAGGATATTGTTGTTCAGCTGTTTTTACCCTGGCATTAAAATCATCAATTTCAATATCATTTCCATTCACTGACCCAATTGTTGTGTTGTTACCGCCAAACAAACCTTTAGCAGCGCCGCTCCTGGCATCCATTAATAAAAAACCTATCAGGCTTAATGCAATTACGCCAATAACTATTGCGGCACCTTTATCACGAATGGTTTGAATGATTGACATAAACTTTTTATTCTTTGTAAATTTTGGACGGCAAAAATAAACTAAAATTATATAGCGGCAAATTGTACAACGCAGGCTCGACAAATGGATTGAAAATATTACAACAAACAGAAGCGTCCAATTTTATGTTTCCACAAATGCCTTGGGGAAAAATTATAATTCCTGTTAAGAACCACATGTTCTTTCTACATTTTTCTTTACATCTTTATTATATCTCTATTGCTTTTTTTACTTTATGGATCTTTATAGAGATTACTTACATTTTATCAGATCGCAATCAACATAAAAAATGGAAAAATCGTATACTATTCTTTTCCTCATACTTTCTTTTCCACGGGTGTTTATAACTCATCACTTTTAAGTTAGTTGTATATCTGTTTTAAGAATGTTGATTTTATGTGAATCTTAGTTAATAAATAAGATGTTTTAATTTTGCATCACAGGTGAAATTTATATTACTAACAAATTAACAGCCCTAATAGTAATAAGCTATTATATAAATATTGTACTATTATTAAATACTATGGAAGATATTAACATAGCCGAAGCAAAAAGGAACATTAATAAAAAAGGTTTTCTTGATATAGATATTGACGTTAACTTGGATCTCTTTAAAGAAATTGAAAGATTAAAAGTTGAAAAAAATGCTATCATACTTGCCCACTATTACCAGGAACCCGACATACAGGACGTTGCAGATTTTATTGGAGATAGCCTTGGCCTTGCCCAAAAAGCAGAAACAACCAATGCTGATATTATCGTTTTTGCCGGTGTGCATTTTATGGCAGAAACCGCCAAGATATTGAATCCTGGTAAAAAAGTTTTACTTCCCGATCTTAAAGCCGGCTGCTCTCTTAGTGATTCTGCGCCGCCTGAACTTTTTAAAAGATTTAAAGATAATCATCCGGGTCATACAGTAATTACTTATATCAATTGCTCTGCTGGCATGAAAGCTTTAAGCGATATCATTTGTACTTCATCTAATGCTGAGAAAATTATTGAGAGTCTGCCTGTAGAAGAAAAAATAATTTTTGCACCTGATAAAAACCTCGGTGCCTATTTAAATAAAAAAACAGGCCGCAATATGGTATTGTGGAACGGCGCATGTATTGTACATGAAATTTTTAGCCTGGAAAAAATTATTAAATTAAAAATCCGTCATCCGAAAGCTAAAGTAATTGCCCATCCTGAATGTGAAGAACCTGTATTAAGAGTTGCAGACTTTATCGGCAGCACTACTTCCTTACTAAAATACACAATTGAAGATAACGGGATGGAATATATCGTGGCTACGGAAACCGGAATACTTCACCAGATGCAAAAACAATCGCCGCAGAAAACCTTTATACCGGCGCCGCCTGATAACATGTGCGCCTGTAATGATTGCCCGTACATGAAGCTTAATACGCTGGAAAAATTATATTTATGTATGGAATACGAAGAGCCGCAAATTACAATGGACGCAGAAATATTAAACGCTGCAAAAAAGCCGATAGAAAGAATGCTTGAAATAAGCCACAGATATGGATTATAACAAAAAAGGGATGCGTTTCCGCACCCCTTGTATTAGAAAAATTAGTCTTACATTTTACTGTTATGAATTGCCTGGATTGAATCTAAATGTTTTTGCAGAACAGGCAAAGTTTTAGTTGCAAAGTTTTTAACATCAGCATTTTTAGAATTTGCAGCCTTTTTAAATTCCGCTATATCCTTTTTATGATCATCAATCATCATACTAACATAGGCTTTATCAAAGTCTGCCCCGGTTTTCTTTTTTAGCATATTTACATGCATTTGTTCTGCAGGCATAAGCGCTGCAGGCACTGTTACATTATTAGAAGAAGCAAGACTTTTCAACTCATTATTAGCTTGAGTATGATCAGTTACCATCATGCTTCCAAAGTCCTTTACTCTTTGATTTTTTGCCTGCTGTTGTGCTACATTACCAAGTTCTACTTCCATCATACCACCACTGGCTGCCTTCATTACAAAGTTGGTTGCATCCTTATCTAACGTATCAGTTTTATTCATGTTAGATGTTGACATGTTGGAAGTACTGTCAGTCTTAAGGTTTGAAGATTGCATTCCTCCTGTTGAAGTATCATTGGTTGAAGTACTTGACATAGAGGTTGAAGAATCACTTGATGAAGTTGAGGTATCTCCGGATTTATTATCACCGTTACATGACGGCATAATATAACATGCGGATAATAATAAAATTGCAATACTTAGCTTTTTCATATTAAAATAATTTTTTTTGGTTAAGGATTATGTTATATCAAATGGCAGGCCATTTGAACCTTATTATAACTTTTTAAAAGAAAAAAATTGCTGTGGTATAAATGCCTCAGGTGTAATGAGAAAAAGACATTTGTAATTATTAAAGGTGTTAATTGAACTATATTGGCATTCGCATTAACCTGTTCACAGCCTTTTCCAGGGTAGATTTTTCTTTAGCAAAACAAAACCTGAGCACTTTATTTTCTTTTTTATTTTTATAAAATGCAGAAACGGGGATAGCTGTCACACCAAAGTCTTTTGTTAAACGAATAGCGAAATCATTTTCATTCTCATCACTGATTTTATCGTAACTATAAAGCTGGAAGTAACTGCCATGAGAAACCAGAGGTTCAAAATAAGTTTGCTTCATTAACCCCTGGAAAAAATCTCTTTTACCTTGAAAAAAATGAGACAGATGAATGTAAGCATCTTTTTGTTTTAAATATTCCGCAATAGCAAACTGCATAGGCGAATTAGTGCTGAAAGAATTAAACTGGTGCACTTTTCTAAACTCTTTCATCAATTTATCGGGAGCAATACAATAGCCTATCTTCCAGCCGGTGCAGTGAAAAACTTTGCCAAAAGAAAAACAAACAAAACTTCTTTGTAAAAGATCGGGATATCGTAGCATACTTTCATGCTGTAATCCGTCAAATACAAGATGCTCATATACTTCATCGCTCAAAATAAAAATATTTGTATCCTTAACCACTTCCTGCAATGAAATAATATCTTGTTTACTCAGCACGCTGCCGGTAGGATTATGCGGAGAATTAAGGATTATCATTTTAGTGTCAGGCGTGATACTTTTCTTTACAAGTTCCCAATTAATTGTATAGTCAGGATAAGTAAGAGCAATCAAAACCGGCGTTGCGCCATTTATCTCAATATTTGGAATGTAACTATCATAAGCCGGTTCAAAAACAATTACTTCATCGCCAGGTTGTAATATTGTGGTAAGCGCTGTGTATATGGCATACGTTCCGCCGGGAGTAACAGTGATCTCACTTTCAGGGTCAATATTACAATTGTACAGATCGTACACTTTTTGCGTAATAACATTTCTTAAACCAGGCAACCCGTTCATGTGCACATATTGGTTGCAGCCTGATTTCATGTAATAATTTACAAGGTTAATCAGTTCTTCACTCATTGGATAATCCGGAAAACCCTGGCCAAGATTTATGGCGTTATAGTCTATAGCAAGCGAGCTCATAACAGTAAAAATTGTTGGCTTAACCTCAGGCAGCTTGCTGTTTATTGAAGGGAAATTCAAAAAGGAATTATTAAGGTAACAGTTGATCTTTAATGTAAATTATATGTACTTTTCTCCTTTATTTCGTTTTACTTCTGCGAGATATTCTTTTATCTCCTGCTCGTTTTCCCGTCTGCAGATAAGTAAGGCATCGTTGGTATCTACCACAATAAAATCATCAAGACCCTGTAACAAAACCAATTTTTTATTATCTACATGAACCATATTCCGGTTAGAATCGAATATCATAACATTATTTCCGGCAACCGCATTTTCCAGGTAATCTTTTTCAAGCGTTTCATAAGCGCTTCCCCAGGTTCCGAGATCGCTCCAGCCGAAAGAAGAAGGAATTACATAAACATTATCGGCCTTTTCTATAATGCCGTAATCAATTGAAATATTAACACATTGAGGATATATTTTTTCAATAGCATTTTTTTCTTCACTTGTATTAAGCGCTTCTTTCTCTGCATCAAACACGTCATGTATCTCAGGCAAATATTTTTCAAAAGCATTAATGATACTTTTAGTCTGCCATACAAAAATCCCTGCATTCCACAAAAAATCGCCGCTTGCAATAAATGTTTTTGCCAGTTCAAGATCGGGTTTTTCTGTAAAAGCCTTTACTTTAAAAATATTATCAGTTACAGAATGCTCTTCATATTGGATATAGCCATAACCGGTGTTTGGCCTTGCAGGTTTTATGCCCATTGTTAATAGTGCATTGTGCTTGGCAGTAAAATCCAAAGCCTCAAGACTTACTTTTATAAATGCCGTATTATCTAAAACGAGATGATCCGCAGGAGCACATATCAAATTGCTTTTTGGATTTAATTGCTGAAGCTTATAAGAAACATAAGCCACACACGGCGCCGTGTTTTTTCTTGAAGGCTCACATAAAATATTTTCAGGATTTAATTCCGGTAATTGTTTTTCAACGATAGATTTATATTGTTGCGTGGTAACTATATATATGTTTTCGTTAAGTATAAATTGAGCAAAGCGATCATAAGTGGATTGAATAAAAGTTCTTCCCAGGTTTAAAATATCTAAAAACTGTTTGGGTAAAGCAGTGCGGCTCATTGGCCAAAACCTGCTGCCGATACCGCCGGCCATTATAGCTACATAATTATTTTTTTTCATAAGTATTATATTATTCCTTCTCTTATTAAATCGTGCAAATGAATAATGCCTGCGTATTTTCCATTTTCAGTTACTAAAAGTTGATTTATATTGTTCGTTCGCATCACATTCAAAGCGTCCACTGCCAGTTTATCAGCAAGAATATCTTTAGGAGACTTTGTCATGATATCTTTAGCTTTAATATGCTGTAATGGTATATCTTTTTCAAGCATTCTTCTAAGGTCACCATCAGTTATAATGCCAAGGATCACATTTTGATTATCGGTAACCGCCGTGGCGCCAAGTCTTTTTTTTGTTATTTCCAAAATCACTTCTTTCAGATTACTTTCGGCGCTAACAGCAGGCTTTTCATTTTGGCAGGAAAGATCTGTAACTCTTAGATAAAGCTTTTTACCTAATGTGCCGCCGGGATGAAATTTAGCAAAATCGTTTGACCCAAATCCTTTTACTTCCATAAGGCAAATCGCCAAAGCATCGCCCATTACCATTTGAGCTGTAGTGCTTGTTGTAGGAGCAAGATTATTTGGACAAGCTTCCTCTGTTACAGTGGTATTTAAAACAATATCAGCTTGTAAAGCAAGAAAAGATTTTGATTGACCTACCATTGCGATCAGTGTATTCTTAAAATTTTTTAGCAGCGGAATTAATACTTTTATTTCAGGACTATCGCCGCTTTTGCTTATTATCAACACAATATCTTCCTGCTGAACCATACCAATATCGCCATGGATTGCATCTGCGGAATGCATAAATAAAGACGGAGTTCCGGTGCTGTTAAGTGTAGCCACAATCTTTTGCGCAATGATGGCGCTTTTTCCAATTCCGCTAACTACTACTCTGCCTTTAGATGAATTTATTAATAAAATGGCTTTTATAAAATCATCATTAACAAAATTAATCAGTCCTTCTATTGCCTGTGCTTCCTGCTGAATTGTTCGTTTGGCAATAGCTATTATTTCCTGAGACTTCATGCTAAATCCGATTGTACTAAGACAAAGATATAGTTAACGTGCGTACTTAATCAAGAAACATCTTGTGCAAAATACTCTATTAATTAAACAGCCAAAAGTAAGTCTATTGCAAAAACATATACATTGTAAATGAATTGTTTGTATCTTAATGGGATAAAAACTTTTTTCACTAACATTATATAAAGTTATATAATTGACAAAGCATTCGGCTTGTTGATATAACTTTGCTATTTTTTAAAAAACATGTGTGATAGAAATAAGTCATGAGCATTACCAACATAAAAAAGAAAACAGCTTCTGCAAAAAAAACTGCAGCAGGCGATAATCAAACAGCAATAACAAAAGCGCAACTTACCAAACATCTTCAGGAGCAGTTTGGATTTAAGGCTTTTAAAGAACCACAGGAAGAAATAATTCAAAATTTATTAAAGGGAAAAGACACTTTTGTTATAATGCCTACCGGCGGAGGCAAAAGTCTTTGCTATCAATTACCGGCTATAATCAGCAAAGGTTGCGCAATTATTATTTCTCCGCTAATTGCTTTAATGAAAAACCAGGTTGACCTTATCCGCGGCTATAATAGCAGTGATAATGTTGCCCACTTTTTAAACAGTACATTAAATAAAGGCCAGCAAAAAATAGTTAAAGAAGATCTTACATCAGGAAAAACAAAGTTGCTTTATGTGGCGCCGGAAACACTTACTAAAGAAGAAAATGTTGATTTTTTTAAGGAGCTTGAAGTCTCTTTTTTTGCAGTAGATGAAGCGCATTGTATAAGCGAATGGGGCCATGATTTTCGGCCGGAATACCGAAGGTTAAGAGAGATTATGGATTTGATAAATAAAGACGTTCCTGTAATTGCATTAACGGCCACTGCTACGCCAAAAGTTCAAAGTGATATTGTAAAAAATCTTGGCTTACGCAACCCGGATATTTTTATTTCTTCCTTCAACCGTTCAAATCTTTATTATGAAATACAACCTAAACAAAAGAAAGAGCAAACAATAAAAAGTATCGTAAAATTCATTTCGCAAAACAAAGATAAGAGCGGTATAATTTATACGCTAAACAGAAAAACTACTGAAGAACTTGCTGAAATGTTGATGGCAAATGGAATTAAAGCCGTAGCATATCATGCAGGCTTCGATTCAAAATTAAGAGCTGCAAAACAGGATTTGTTTTTGAATGAAGATGTTCAGGTGATAGTGGCAACAATTGCTTTTGGTATGGGCATAGATAAGCCAGATGTGCGTTTTGTAATTCATTATAACATTCCTAAATCAATAGAAAATTATTACCAGGAAACAGGAAGGGCCGGCAGAGACGGGCTTGAAGGCAAATGTATTTTATATTATTCCTATAAAGATGTTGCAAAGCTTGAACATTTAATGAGAGATAAAGCATTAAGTGAGAGAGAAGTGGGGGCGCAATTAATAAATGAAATTGTTGCATATTCTGAAAGCGCTGTTTGCAGAAGAAAAATCTTATTGAGTTATTTTGGAGAAGATTACAATGTAAGCGATTGCGGGGGAATGTGCGATAACTGCAAAAACGGTAAAGAGTTCATAGAAGCAAAAACAGAAACCCAGCAAGCGCTTAAAGTAATAAGGAGCGTTGGTGAAAGTTTTACACTGGAATATGTTATCAATGTGCTTACTGGTCACCTGAATCCTCAAATTAAAATGTACAGGCACAATGAACTTGACACGTTTGGCATTGGCAAAGGCAAAGACGTAAATTTTTGGAATTCGCTTTTGCGGCAAATGCTTTTGGAAAGATTGATTGATAAAGATATTGTTGAATACGGACTTTTAAAAATCACCAAAAAAGGAGAAGCTTTTTTAAAGAAACCTTCAGGTTTTAAAGTTGTTTTAAATAAGGTTTTTGACGAAACCGCAGGAGACGATGAAGAAGAAAATGGAACCAATGACGTTTCTGTTAGTATTGATGAAAATCTGTTTGGATTATTAAAGGATTTAAGATTAAAAGAAGCAAGGAAGCATAATTTACCACCATTTGTTTTATTTCTGGAAAACAGTCTGCAGGACATGGCAATTATGTATCCCAATACTTTAGAAGAATTGCAAAAATGCCAGGGCATTAGTAAGGGAAAGGCTTTAAAATTTGGGAAGCCTTTTGTGGAACTTATAGCAAAATACGTAGAAGAAAACGATGTAGAAAAGCCCGATGATTTTGTGATGAAAAGCGTAGTTAACAGGAATAACAATAAAGTTTTTATAATTCAAAACGTAGATAAAAAGATTCCATTAGAATTAATTGCCAAAAATAAAACACTTAAAATAGAAGAGCTTTTAGAAGAAATGGAAACAATTGTAGCAAGCGGCACAAGATTAAACCTTGATTATGCAATAGAAGATCTTGTTGAGGAATATGAACGTGAAGAAATATTGGATTATTTTAAAGGTTGCCAGACTTCAAGCCTTGATATTGCCAAAGAAGAACTTGCAGATGGCAATTATAGCTGGGAGCAGCTTAAACTGATGCGGATTAAATTTTTGTGCGAATATGGCAATTAGCTGCAAGAAACTTATATATTTGCTGTCCTGAAAAAACTGGTGCGGTAGCTCAGTCGGTAGAGCAAAGGACTGAAAATCCTTGTGTCGGCGGTTCGATCCCGCCCCACACCACTT